>JBGSNW010000489.1:0-2057 GCA_041739435.1 Burkholderiaceae bacterium | reverse complement strand
GCCTGCGGCTGCCGCAGGCGCAGGTTTGCCCGGGGCGCGGTGTCGGCGACGGCCGGTGTTGCCACCGCGACGGGATCAAGCGGCAGGCAGGGCCCGTGCGCACCGGGTGGCGGCAGGGTGCCCCCCGCACAGACCAGACAGTGGTCGTGACCCGACACCCCGCCATGGGCCGGGACCGGGACGGAACGGTCATTGTCGGTGCCCGTGCTGCAGACCGCTGCGTACGCAATGGGATCGATCGCACGCTGGACCGCCGCCAGCAGCGGCTGGGTCATCGAGAAAAGAAAAATCAGCAGTGCAAAGCCTGCGATCTTTCGACGATGGGCGTGGAAATCCATCCCCGGAAGTTTACCGTGGTTCGCCCGCGACAGCGCGGCGTCCGTCGCTACTCGTCCCGTTCGCCCGCCTCGTACAGCGTCTCGCGGCCCATGCGGTCGAGCACCAGTTCGGCCGTCCACGGCAGCATGAGCGAGCCGCAGCGGCTGTCGCGGTACAGGCGCTCCAGGGGCAGGTGTTTCATCATGCTCTGGCCGCCGCAGGTGCGGATGGCCAGCCGGGCGATGTCGTTGGCGCCTTCCATCACGCTGTAGTGCGCGGCGTACAGGCGCATTTTTTCGTCCTTGCTGGGGTTGGGTTTGGCTTCGGCGATAGCGCGGGTGAACAGGGCGCGCATGCTTTCGAGCTGGATGCGCATCTGTGCCACCGCGATCTGCTTGGTGGGAAACATGCGGCGCTTGACGCTGCG
Organism: Burkholderiaceae bacterium; assembly: GCA_041739435.1. Lineage (GTDB taxonomy): Bacteria > Pseudomonadota > Gammaproteobacteria > Burkholderiales > Burkholderiaceae_C > PHCI01. The sequence goes on along the minus strand of JBGSNW010000489.1, from coordinate 1,312 downwards.
CTCGCCGGGCTGCACCGGCGCACCCGTGGCCTCGTTGATTTCGCCGCGCAGGTAGCGCACGGTGAAGTCGTAGGCTGCGTTGGCCAGGCCGAGGTAGGTGGGCGACAGGGTGAAGAACATCGCGGGCCAGGTCTGAGCGCCCTTGAAGTAGATGCCGCGCGGCATGAGCTGCTCGTCGTCACTGACGAACACGTCCTTGAAATGCAGGTTGCGGCTGACGGTGCCGCGCATGCCCAGCGGGTCCCAGTCGCCGCTGATGGAAAAGCCGGGGGCGGTGGCGGGCACGCTGATGTAGAGCGTGTCGCGGGCGTCGGGGTGTTCGTCACCCTTGTCTTCGGTGCACAGCACGCCGTAGTAGTGGGCCGCGCCGGCCAGGCTGGCGAAGATCTTGCGCCCGTTGATCCGCCAGCCACCTTCCACCTTTTTGGCTGTGGTGCCGAAGGGTGCGCGGCCGGCGGCGGCGGCGCTGCCTTCGCTGAAGGGCTGGGCGTAGATGGCGCCATCATGGACCACACGACCAAAATGCAGGGCGCAGCGGCGCGCATGTTCGGTGCGCTCGGCGTCGGTCATGGCGATGCCGTCGGCCAGCACGCCGGTCCACATCGTGCTGCTGATGTGCATGTTCCAGGTGAGCGCGGTGGCGCCGCAAAAACGGCCGATCTCGGCGGCCACCATCATGTAGGTGGCGTAGTCGGCACCCAGCCCACCGTGCGCTTCGGGCACACACAGGCGCAGCAGACCGGCGTCGCGAAGGTCGTCGTAGTTGGCAAACGGGAAGCTCGCGCTTTCGTCCCACTGCGCGGCACGCGGCGCAAACCGGGTGCGCCCCAGTTCGTGCGCCAGGCTCAGCAGGGAGCGCTGCGCGGGGGTGAAGGGCAGGTCGCCCACGGCGGGGGTGAAGGGCAGGGGAAGGTTCGTGTTCATGGCGGGCCTCGGGGGTGGCGGTTTGGGGGCGGGCGGGGGGTCGGGCGTCAGTGCAGGGCGCCGGGGTTGGCCAGAAAGTCGAGCACCAGCGCGTCGAATTCCTCGGGCGCTTCGAGGTTTTGCAGGTGCCCGATGCCACGCATCTCCACATAGCGACCGCGAGCAATCTTTTCCGCCATCTTCTGCATCACCGAGGGCGGTGCATTGTGGTCGTGTTCGCCGGCCACCAGCAGCGTGGGCACGTGGATGTCGGCCAGATTGGCGCGACGGTCGAAGCTGACCAGCGCCTGTAACGCACGGCGGTAGGTGGCCGGGTGCACCTGGGCCATGCAGTGGGTGGCCAGCGCCACGCCCTCGGGCAGCGAGCCCGGGCCGATCATCCGCGGCA
>JBGSNW010000453.1:0-3014 GCA_041739435.1 Burkholderiaceae bacterium | reverse complement strand
CGGCATCGCCCGTGCGCTGATGGTGGCGGACGACGCCGAACCTGCGCGGACCCGGGCGCTCGCCGATGCCTTGCAGCAGGCGGGGGTCCAGCTGACGCGTGTCGCGGTCGACGCCAGCGCGGACTCGATCGGAACCGCTTTGCGGCGGCTGGAGACGGTGGCGCCCCAGGCTTTGGTGTTCAGCCTTGGCCTGGACGGCCAGGACGCGCTGGGGCGGTTGGACATCGGCACTTTCACGAGCATTCCCGGCACCATTGCAACCATGTCGTCGGCGGGACTGACCCACATGACGCGCTTGTTTCGTGGCCGGCTGATTGGCTACACCAGCGTCGTGCCCGACCCGGAGACGCCCCGGCTGCCCGTGGTTCGCGACCTCATGCGCGACGCGGACGCATTCGTGGGCCCCGAGGCAGTGACCTTTGAAGGGCTGGAGTCCTACCTCAACCTGCGCCTGTGCACCGAGGCCTTGCAACGTGCGGGCCCGACGGCAGGTGGTGCCCGCCTCGCATCGAGCATCGAGGCCCTGGGTGTGCTGGACATGGGCGGGTTTCGCCTGATGTTGGGTCCTGACAGGCACCACGGCTCCGACTTCGTCGAAATTGGCATCCGCGCGCGCGATGGCCGACTGCTGCGGTAGCGCGCCATTCCTTCCTCCTTCTCCTTCTCCTTCTCCTTCTCCTTCTCCTTCTCCTTCTCCTTCTCCTTCTCCTTCTCCTTCTCCTTCTCCTTCTCCTTCTCCTTCTCCTCTCATCATCAACCAAGGTCTGGACAACAACATGCACCCCACCACCGCTCCACTGGCCACCGCGCCCATGGACCCCGGCTTCGCCGCTTTTCTGGCCCAGGCCGCCGCGTCAGGTGCCCCACCGCTGGAAGCCCTGCCGATTGAAGCGGCGCGGCAGGTCTACCGGGACCTGGCAGCGGGGCTGGGCCTGCCGCCACCGGCCATTGCATCCGTTGAGGATCGGCTTGTTCCCGGCGGCGACCAACCGCTGGGTTTGCGCATTTACCGCCCCGATACCGCGGGCCCGTTGCCCATCCTGCTCTTCGTGCACGGCGGCGGCTTTGTCATCGGCGACCTGGAGACGCACGACGCGGTCTGCCGCACCCTCTGCCACCACGTGGGGGCACTGGTGGTGGCCGTGGATTACCGGCTGGCGCCTGAACATCCCTTCCCGGCGGCGGTGGACGACACCACCCGCGCGCTGCAGTGGGTCGTTGCCCATGGGCAGGAACTGGGCGGCGATCCATCGCGCCTGGCCCTGGCGGGCGACAGCGCGGGGGCCCAGCTTGCCACCGCCGCCTGCCTGCGCGTCAGCGCATCCATCAGGCCACGCGCCCTGGGCCTGATCTACCCCGTGGTTCAGCACCACAGCGTGCCCAGCGCTTCGATGGTGGAAAACGGGGAGGGAAAATTCCTCACGATGGGCGTCATGAAATGGTTCATCGAAAGCTACCTGGGCACGGACGAAGCGCTGACCCGGCACCCGGACTTTGCGGTGATCCAATCCGACGCGCTGGACCAGCTGCCGCCGTGCTGGGTGGGCACCATGGGCCACGACCCGTTGCGCGACGAAGGCCATGCCTTTGCGGTGCGCCTTGCGCAGGCGGGCGTGGCCACCGAGCACCAGCACTACCCGGGCGGCATTCATGCGTGTATTCACTTCACGGCGGTGTCACCGCTGGGCGGTCAGGTGATGGCCGATCTCGCCACCTGGCTGCGTTCGAGGCTCCATGCCACCGACGCCGCCCGATGAGCGCGAACAGGCCCTGCCCCGGGCGGGGTGCGCCCCGTGCTGCCGGATTGTTCAGGGCTTCTGAATGCTACAAATAAAGTAGCAAACTATCGCCATTTGACGGGGGCTAAGGCCCAAAAAGACTCATAAAATGGTCTTCAGGAGCCATCCCAGCCAGACCACCCCGCCGACCACCATCACCCGGGTCAGCCAGGCCACGCGCACCCGGTTGGCCTCCGCGCGCTGGACGAGTTGGGTGTTTTGTTCGGCCAGTGCCTGAATCAGCGCCGAGGTGGCCATGAGCTGTTCGCGCAGGTCGGCGGCTTGCGCGTCCAGCGCGGCCACGCGGGCTTCCAGTCGGGCGAGGGCCTGGGCCTCGGGCGGCAGGTTCGTGGGCACGTCGGGGGGCTCCGCCTTGGGTTCGGGCGCTTTTTTGCCCACCGTGTTCCAGAGCTTTTTTGCACCTTCGGCCACCTTGGGCGCGTTGCGGATCACCTCCGCCCAGGGCACGCTTTGCAAAACTGTCATCCAGCCGATGGCCATGAATCTGCCTTTCCAGAAATTGGCGGGGGGGCCCTCCCCGGGCGCACCCATCGCCACACACATCAAGCCACAAGATACGCGATTTCGGCAGCGCCATGCCGGACAAACCCCTGCACCGGGCAGGCCCACGGCGCCGCTGCGTGTTGGCACGGGGCGCGCGCCACCGGCATACTGGTGGGGTTGTGGGGTGCGCCCCCGTGCACCCGCCTGGCTTCACCCACCTGCAGAAAGTCGAATTTTCTCCATGAGCCTCCTGACCCTGGACCCGGAGGTCCGCAACCTCATGCTTCTGGTGCTGGGCGCGCTGCTGGGCGCCACGCTGTTCCATGCCGATTTCGGTTTCACCGGCGCCTACCGGCGGCTGATTGCACACGGCGACGGCTCCACCGTCATGCCGCAGTTGTTGCTGGTGGGCTTGTCCACCGCGCTGTTCGCGCCGGTTTTTGCAGCCGGGGGCCTGTTCGGGCAGGGCGTGGCCGGGGCCACGGCGCCCGTGAGCGTGTCGGTGGTGATCGGGGCGTTTGTGTTCGGCATCGGCATGCAATTGGGGGGCGGGTGTGGCTCGGGCACGCTGTATGCGCTGGGGCGCGGCAGCCTGCCCATGTTCGTGACGCTGCCGGCGTTCTGCGCGGGGGGGTTCTGGGCCAGCCTGCATTCCTGGTGGCAAGAGCTGCCTTCGGCGGGCGAGATCGTGCTGGGCGACACACTGGGCTGGCCGCTGGCCGTGGGCCTGCA
>JBGSNW010000441.1:0-13475 GCA_041739435.1 Burkholderiaceae bacterium | reverse complement strand
GGCGGTCACCAGGGCATCGCTGGCGCCTTCGGCCTCGCCCAGCGCGGCGGTCTGCAGCGCGTGAGCCAGTTGGGTGACGGGCTCGCCAGCGTACTGCTCCGCGCCGCGTTGGGCGAAAAGCCGGTCGATGTCGGGCAGGGTCAGCGTCATGGGGGCATCACGTCCAGGGCAAGGAATAGGTCTTGAGGTTGGTGAAGCTCTTCATGGCCTCTTGCACCCCTTCCTTGTAGCCCAGGCCCGAGTCCTTGATGCCGCCAAACGGCGTCAACTCCAGCCGGTAGCCTGGCACCTCCCGCACATTGACCGAGCCGACCTGCAGCTCGCTGACGAAGCGCGTGATGTAGTCGAGCCGGTTGGTGCATACCGCGCTGGACAGGCCGTACGCCGTGCCGTTGGAGATGCGGATGGCCTCGTCGATGTCGCGAAACCGGATGACCGGCGACACGGGCCCGAAAGTTTCCTCGCGCACCACGGTCATGCGCGGGTCCACATGGTCGAGCACGGTGGGGGCGTACAGGGCGCCGCTGCGCTGGTTGCCCGCGAGCAGCCTGGCGCCCTGCGCCACCGCTTCGTTGACGCGGACCTCGAACGACCGGGCCGCGGGCTCGTCAATCACCGTGCCCATGTCGCTGGACGGGTCCATCGGATCGCCAAACGTCCAGGCGCGGGTTTTCTCGACCAGCTGCTCGACAAAACGGTCGGCCACGGCCTCGTGCACGAGCATGCGCTTGATGGCGGTGCAGCGTTGGCCCGAGTTCTTGTAGCTGCCCTGCACGGCCAGGGTGGAGGCCTCGTCCAGATCGGCGTCTTCCATCACGATGATCGGGTCGTTGCCGCCCAGTTCCAGCACCAGGCGGCGGTAGCCAGCGGTGCGCGCGATGTGCTTGCCGATGGCCACGCCGCCGGTGAAGGTCACCAGATCGACGTGTGGGTGGGTGATCAGTTCGTCGGCAATTTCTTTCGGGTCCCCGGTGACCACGCTGAGCATTTCGGGCGGCAGGCCGGCCTGGTACAGGATGTCGGCGAACAGGATGGCGGAGAACGGCACCTTTTCGGAGGGCTTGAGCACCATGCGGTTGTTGGTGGCAATGGCCGGCACCACCTTGTGTGCCACCTGGTTCACCGGGTGGTTGAACGGTGTGATGGCGGTGATCACACCCAGCAGCGGTGCGCGCTGGGTGTAGACGCGCCGTTTCTTGCCGTGGTGAGTGAGGTCGCAGCTGAAGATCTGGCCGTCGTCCTGGAGGACTTCGCTGGCGCCGAACAGCAGCACGTCGCTCACGCGTCCGGCCTCGTAAATGGCGTCTTTCCAGCACAGCCCGGCTTCCGCGGTGATGAGGGCCGCCACCTCGTCCAGGCGCTGCCGGATGAGCGCGGCCGCGCGCTGCAGGATGGCGGCGCGCTCATACCGGCTGAGGGTTGGCGCAAAAGCGTGCGCGTGGGCATAGGCCTCGCGCACTTCTTCCAGTGTGGCCTTGGGCACGGTGCCGATCACCCGCCCCGAATACGGGTTGGTGACGTGGATGACGCGGTCGTCGCCACGGTCCGCGCCGACCCTGCGTCCGGCAATACGCATCTGGTCGAGGTGGTGGTCCCGGATGAATTGTTCGATCATGGGGCGCCCTTTTGCTTCACTGCGCGTGATTGAGCGCCAGGTCGAACGCGTCGAAGTTGCGGAACCGGCGATTCATGTCCAGCCCGGGCAGCTTGCGGTTGACGATCAGGGGCACACGTTGTTCGCTGACGCCGCCATGCGATCGCAGTGGCGCGTCCAGGCTCGACAGGTCGTGTTTGGAAGCCGAGGTGCCGATGACGGTGAAGCGCTCCGACACCACCACCAGGTCGCCAATGCGGTCGGGCGGTAGTTCAAAGCGCTCGGCTGCCTGGTTGCGTGTGAGCACCTGCTCCATGCCGCGAACGGCCTGGAGCCGCTGTATCGCGGCCGGCACATCCGCGTGGGCCGGCAGGTAGACCGTGGCAAAAGAACCGAGCGCGCCGTGGTGGACCACATAAGGGTCGGTGATGGGCAGGATCACGCGGGCTTGGGCGGCACCCAGCCAGGCGTCGAACCAGTCCTGCAGGTAGATCACGTCGGGCGTGCCGTCCATGGCGACCTTGGCGTTCATGCCGTGGTCGGCCGTGAGGGCGATCACGCATCCCATGGCGTCGAGCTGGGCCAGGTAGCCGTCCATCATGCGGTAGAACGCGTTGGCGCCGTCGGTGCCGGGCGCGTGCTTGTGCTGGATGTAGTCGGTGGTGGAGAGGTACATCACGTCGGGGCGGCGGGTCTGCATGAGCTTGACGCCCGCCGCGAACACAAACTCCGAAAGGTCGGCACTGTACACGCCGGGCAAAGGTTTACCGACCAGGGCGAGCACGTCGGTGATGCCGTTTTCTTGCAGCGTGGCCTGGTCCGCTTTCTCCGAAGAAAAACAGATGCCTTTCATCTGGTGACCCAGCAACTTGCGCAGCTTGTCCTTGGCGGTGATCACGGCAACCGTCTTGCCGGCATCGGCCAGCGCGGCCAGCAGCGTGGGAGCGCGCAACCACTTGGGGTCGTTCATCATGACCTCGGTGCCGCTTTCGGTGTCGAACAGGTAGTTGCCGCAGATGCCGTGCACGCTGGGCGGTGCGCCGGTCACGATCGACAGGTTGTTGGGGTTGGTGAAGCTGGGCACCACGCAGTCGGCGATCAGCCCGGTGCCAGTGGCCAGCGCGGTCTTCAGCCAGGGCATCTGGCCGGCGGCCACGGCCTGGGCCAGGTAGTCGGGCTCGCAGCCGTCCACGCAGACCACCACGGTGGGATGGTTCGGGAGTTGGTAGGTTCGGTGATTGACGTTCAGCACGATGCGGTTTTCCGGTGAATGAGGGGCTCAGGTTTTGCCCTGGACCCGGGACTGGCGGCGCAGGTCGTTGGCGATGGTTCGCTCCTTGCTCTCCATCACATGGTCGAACATGGCGCGGCCCGCGGCGTCCGCGTCGCCCGAGGCAATCGCCTTGACGATCTGGCGGTGCTCGTTGGCCGAAATCGGCATCAGCCAGCCGTCGGCCAGATTGAGCCGCCGAAACAGCGACAGCTCCTTGATGAGCTTGCGGTAAATGGCGGTGAGCTTGCGGTTGCCCGCCATCTCGACCAGGCGGTCGTGAAACTTCAGGTTGAGCAGGTGGTAGTTGTAGGCGTCTTCGGCCTTGACGGCCTTTTCCATCGAATCCACCAAGCCCCTGATTTCCTTGAGCTGTGGGGGCGTGATGTGCTGGGCAAGCTGGCGTCCGACCAGTTCGTCCATGGCGGCGCGCAAATCGAAAATCTCCACGGCCTCGTCGATCGGGATGTCGCGCACGAACACACCGCGGTTTTTCTCGGTACGGACCAAGCCCGCCTCATCGAGCATGCGAAAGGCTTCCCGCACCGGGCCGCGCGAGACACCCAGCTTGTCGGCCAGGGCCGCTTCGATCAGCTTGCTGCCGGGGGGGTATTCGCCCACCAGAATGGCGCGCTCGATCTCCTGTTGCACCACGGTGGTGAGCGAGCTGCTTTGAAGCAGGGCAATGGTGGGGTGAAGCGCTGCGCTCATCCTGCCAATTGAAGCACAAACCAAAAAATTGTCAACAATCTACAAATAACAATTGACAACAAATGGACCAAGAAGTTAAATAAACATGAGGTGTGCGGGGTTAGGGGGGTGAAATGGGTCGGCATGTCATTGCACCGTCACCGTCGGGTCGCAGTATTTCCACTTTTGTCCTGAAGGAGCTAGAGATGCGTTTGTCCCTGATCGCCAAAACCCTCGTACTGGGTGGGCTGTTTTCTTTCGCGGCGGTGGCTTCGGCCCAGAAAACCCAGCTGCTGGTGTACACCGCGCTGGAGACCGACCAGCTCAAGGCCTATGCCGACGGCTTCGCCAAGTCCAACCCCGACATCGAAATCAAATGGGTGCGCGACTCCACGGGCATGATCACGGCCAAGCTGCTCGCCGAAAAAGCCAATCCGCAGGCCGACGCGGTCATGGGGGTTGCTGCCTCAAGCCTTGCGCTGCTGGACCTGCAGGGCATGCTGGAACCTTACGCGCCACTCAATCTGGACGCCATCATGAGCCAGTACCGTGACAAGAAAAAGGTGCCCGCCTGGTTTGGCATGGACGTCTGGGGCGCCACGGTGTGCTTCAACACGGTCGAGGCCCAAAAGCGCAACATTCCCAAGCCGCAGACCTGGAAGGACCTGACCAAGCCGGTCTACAAGGGCCAGGTGGTGATGCCCAACCCGGCGTCCAGCGGGACCGGCTATTTCGACGTGACAGCCTGGCTCACGCTGTTTGGCGACGACAAGGGTGCGGGGGGAGGCTGGAAGTTCATGGACGGTCTGCACGAGAACATCGCCCAATACACCCATTCCGGCTCCAAGCCCTGCAACATGGCGTCGTCGGGTGAATTTGTCGTGGGCATCTCGTTTGAATACCGTGCCAACGCCAACAAGGCCAAGGGCGCGCCCATCGATCTGGTGTTTCCGACGGAAGGGCTGGGCTGGGACCTTGAAGCCTTTGCCATCCACAAGGGCACAAAGAAGCTTGACGCCGCCAAGAAACTCGCCGACTGGGCTTCCAGCAAGGACGCCATGCTGCTGTACGGCAAGAACTTCGCCATCACGGCGCAGCCTGGGGTGGCCGCACCCCTGGCCAATGTGCCCAAGGACTATGAGGCCCGGCTTGTCAAGATGGACTTCGGCTGGGCGGCCGAGAATCGCGAGCGCATTCTGGCCGAGTGGACCAAGCGGTACAACAGCAAGTCTGAAAAGCGCTGACTCACCGCAATCGTCCGGGTTGTGGGGCGCTGGCGTCGCACAACCGTTCCCAATGTTCTGCACGGCATGACCCACGACCTGTTTCTTGATTTGTGGCATGTCCACAAGGTGTTTGGCGGCTTCACCGCGTTGCACGACATCAACCTCGGCATCCGCAAGGGCGAGTTCGTCTGCTTCCTCGGGCCATCGGGCTGTGGCAAAACCACCTTGCTGCGCATCATTGCCGGCCTGGAGGTGCAGACCACGGGGGAGGTGTTCCAGGCCGGACGGGACATCTCCCGTCTGCCGCCCGCCCAGCGCGACTACGGCATCGTTTTCCAGAGTTATGCTCTGTTCCCCAACCTCAGCGTGGCCGACAACGTGGCCTATGGGCTGGTCAACCGCAAAACGCTCAAAACCGAGATCCGGCGGCGCGTGGAAGAACTGGTCAAGCTGGTCGGGTTGCCGGGAAGCGAGCACAAATACCCGGCCCAGTTGTCGGGCGGGCAACAACAGCGGATCGCACTGGCGCGTGCGCTGGCCACCGCGCCCGGTTTGCTGCTGCTGGACGAACCCCTGTCGGCGCTGGATGCGCTGGAGCGGGTGCGCCTGCGCCAGGAGATCCGCGCCTTGCAGCAGAAATTGGGCGTCACGACCATCATGGTGACGCACGACCAGGAAGAGGCGCTCAGCGTGGCCGACCGGATTGTGGTGATGAACCACGGCGTGATCGAACAGATCGGCACGCCCATGGCGATCTACCGCGAACCAGCGTCGCCGTTCGTGGCCGATTTTGTGGGCAAGGTCAACGCGTTGCCCGCGCGTATCGCCAAGGGCGTGCTGCACGTGGGCACGTTGAACATGCCGTTCGGTGACGACGGCGGCGACTGCGACCGGGATGTCCGGGTGTATCTGCGGCCCGAGGATGTCCTGGCGCGACCGATCGCGGCGGGCGACGCCCACGTGTTTGAAGCCAGCATCGAGAAAATCGAATTCCTGGGTTCGTACTGTCATGTGCACGTCACCTCGCCAGCGCTGGCGTCCCACAGGCTGACGGTGTACCTGTCGCTGAACTTCCTGGCCGAGCAGTCGCTCGTGGTGGGTTCCTCGGTCCGGTTGAAGCTGCTGCCCGAACGCATCAAGGTGTTCGACCTGCCGCCTGGCGCGGCACCCGCATCCGCGCAGGCGACCCCGGCACTGGCCTAGGGCACCGCACCCGTCATGTCGGCCGTTCTGCCTGCGCCCGCTGCCCCCGTTGTGCGCCAGCGCGCGCATTGGACCGACCGCGTGGCCCATGTAGGGCTGGCGCTGGGCGTTTTGCTGCTGGTCGCCTTCCTGGCCCTGCCTCTGATGGCGATCCTGCGGCAGGCGCTGCAAGGCAAGGCGGGGGAATTCGTCGGGTTTGCCAACTTCATCGACTACGCCCGAACACCGGCACTGCTGGAGAGCCTGTGGAACAGCCTGTGGGTGTCCATGCTGGTGACGTCCATCGCGGTGCCGCTGGCGTTTGTATTTGCCTACGCGTTGACCCGTTCGTGCATGCCCCTGAAACCCCTGTTTCGTGGCATCACGCTGATCCCGTTGCTGGCGCCCTCGCTTTTGTCGGCCATTTCACTGATTTACTGGTTCGGCAACCAGGGCGTGCTCAAACAGGGGCTGGACGCGCTCGGTGTGGCGCAGATCTACGGCGCCCCGGGCATCGTGATCGCCGAGTGTTTTGCCGTGTTTCCGCACGCGCTGATGATTCTTGTCACGGCGCTCAGCCTGTCCGACGCGCGCCTGTACGAGGCGGCGGACGCCATGGGGACCACCGCGACACGGAAATTCTTCACCATCACCTTGCCCGGTGCGAAATACGGCCTGATTTCCGCGACGCTCGTGACCTTCACGCTGGTGATCACCGATTTCGGCATCCCCAAGGTGATCGGCGGCAATTTCAACGTGCTCGCCACCGACGTGTTCAAGCTGGTGATCGGCCAGCAGGATTTCGCGCGCGGGGCGGTGGTGGCCATTCTGTTGCTGGCACCGGCGGTGCTCACATTCGCGGTGGACAAATATGTGAGCGCGCGCCAGACGGCCATGCTGACGGCACGTGCCGTGCCGTACCGTCCTCGGCCCGCGCGTGGCCATGACGTGGCCATGACGGCCTATTGCAGTCTCATTGCCTTTGCGGTTCTGGCCATGCTGGGCATGGCGGTGTTTGCCTCGTTTGCGAGTTTCTGGCCCTACAACCTGAGCCCGAGCCTGCGCCACTACACCATGGGTCTGGTGGACGCCGAGGTGGGTGAGGGTTTCATCAACAGCCTCAAGATGGCGGGCGGCACGGCCCTGTTCGGCACCGCGATGGTGTTCAGCGTGGCGTACCTGCTTGAAAAAACGCGGGGCATGAACGGCCTGCGCGGCCTGGTGCGGATGTTCACCATCCTGCCCATGGCGGTACCCGGTCTGGTGCTGGGGCTGGGGTACATCTTTTTCTTCAACGCTCCCGGCAATCCGTTGAACGGCCTGTACCACACCATGACGCTGCTGACGTTGTGCACCATCGTCCATTTCTACACCACGGGGCATCTGACGGCGGTCACGTCGCTCAAAGCCCTGGACAGTGAGTTCGAAGCCGTCAGCGCGTCACTGAAGGTGCCGTTTTTCAAGACGTTCTGGCGGGTCACGCTGCCCATCTGCACGCCCGCGCTGGTGGACATCGCGCGCTATTTTTTCATCAACGCCATGACCACCATCTCCGCGGTCGTGTTCCTCTATTCACCCGAGACCAAGGTGGCCTCGATCGCCATCCTGAACCTGGACGAGGCGGGTGAAATTGGAGCCGCCGCGGCCATGGCGGTGCTGATCGGCGCCGTCTCCACGGTGGCCACCCTGCTTTTCATGGCGTTGGCCTGGTGGGCCAATCGCCGTACCCAGGCGTGGCGCACCACTTCGCGGTAAATTGACCCGACCACCCAGAGCACCCCATGGACAGAGACAAAATCCTGCTGACGCCCGGCCCCCTCACCACGACACAGCGCACCAAGCTGGCGATGCTCCGGGACTGGGGTTCGTGGGACAGCGATTTCATCGCGGTGACGGCTCGCGTGCGGCAGGGCCTGCTCGATGTCATCCAGGGCCGGGCCTCGCATGTGGTGGTGCCGCTGCAAGGCAGTGGCACCTTCAGCGTGGAAGCCGCCGTGGCCTCCATCGTTCCGCGCGACGGCCACGTGCTGGTGCTGGACAACGGGGCCTACTGCAAGCGCGCGGCGCGCCTGACCACGTTGATGGGCCGCCGCTGTACCGTCCTGGGATTTGACGAGGCGGCGCAGGTCTCGCCGGCCGCGCTCGAAGACGCACTGAAAGCCGATGCGACGATCACCCACGTGGTGTTGATCCACTGCGAAACCGGTGCGGGTGTGCTGAACCCCCTGCAGCAGGTGGCGGACGCCTGCGAGGCACGTGGCAAGGGCTTGATCGTCGATGCGATGAGCTCGTTCGCGGCACTCGAAATCGATGCGCGCAAGACCCGCTTTGACGCCCTGGTCGCGGCCAGCGGCAAATGCCTTGAAGGCGTGCCCGGCATGGGCTTTGTGTTCATCCGCAAGGCGATTCTCGAAGCCTGCGCCGGGCGCAGCCAGTCCCTCGCGATGGACTTGCACGACCAGCACATCTACATGGAAAAAACCGGGCAATGGCGTTTTACACCCCCCACACACGTGGTGGTGGCGCTGGCCGAAGCCTTGCAGCAATTCGAGGAAGAAGGCGGACAGCCCGCCCGGCTGGCGCGCTACACACGCAATTACCAGACCCTGATCCACGGCATGGCACAGCTGGGCTTCATGCCTTTTCTGGCGCCCGAGGTCCAGGCCCCCATCATCGTGACCTTTCATGCCCCGGGCGATCCGCGCTATGAATTCAGGGCGTTTTACGAGGCGGTACGGGCGCGTGGCTTCGTGCTGTACCCGGGCAAGCTGACGCAGGTCGAGACCTTCCGTGTCGGGTGTATCGGCGCGATCGGCCCTGATGAGATGGAGCAGGCGGTTCACGCGGTGGCACTGGCGCTCCAGGACCTGGGCATTGAATCCGGCGCACCGGCCGTTTGAAGGACACCACCATGGCTCGAAAATCCGTCACCCCAACGTCTGCCCCCGCCCGTTCGCGCGGCGAACATCCTGCACTGGCGGCAGTCCGGAAATCCGGCGCCACCAAGGTCAAGGTGGCCGTCAGCGACACGGACGGCATCCTGCGTGGCAAGTACCTGCACCTGGGCAAGTTCATGGGCGCGGCCGAGCCCCACCCCGGGGGCGGGTTCGGGTTCTGCGACGTGGTGTTTGGCTGGGATTCCAGCGACAGCTGCTACGACAACACCACGGTCACGGGCTGGCAGCACGGATTCCCCGATGCCCTGGCGCGGCTCGACCTGGACACGGCGCGCCGCGTGCCCTGGGACAACAACGTGCCGTTTTTCCTGGGCGAGTTCGTGAACGCGGACGGTTCGCCGTTTGCGGTGTGTCCGCGCCAGACGCTCAAGCGTGTGCTCAAGCGTGCGGAAAAACTCGGCGTTTTGCCCATGACCGGGATGGAGTTCGAATGGTTCAACTTTCGCGAGACACCCCAGAGCTGGGCCGCCAAGAAGGGCGTGGGCCCCGAACCGATCACGCCGGGCATGTTTGGCTACTCACTCCTGCGCATGGCGGACCACGGCGGATTCTTCAACGCGCTGATGGACGACATGCTGGCCTTCGACGTGCCCATCGAGGGTTTGCATACCGAAACCGGACCCGGGGTCTATGAGGTGGCCATCGGCTTCAGCGAGGCGCTGGCGCAGGCCGACCGCGCCATCCTGTTCAAGACCGGTGCGCGCGAGATCGGCAAACGCTTTGGCATCATGCCCAGCTTCATGGCCAAGTGGCACCAGCAGTTGCCGGGGTGTTCGGGGCACATCCACCAGAGCCTGTCGGACGGCAAGACTAACCTGTTCTTCGACGGCAAAAGCCCGCGCAGGATGAGCAAACTTTTCGAGAGCTATCTGGCCGGGCAGGTGGCCTGCCTGATGGAATTTGCGCCGATGTTCTGGCCCACCATCAACAGCTACAAACGCCTGGTGGACGGGTTCTGGGCACCCGTCAAACCCACCTGGGGCCTGGACAACCGCACCGCCAGTTTCCGCGTGATCGCCGGCAGCCCCAAGGCCACGCGGCTGGAAACCCGCTGCCCTGGCGCTGACGTGAACCCGTATCTGGCGATGGCGGCGGTCATTGCGGCCGGGCTGGACGGTGTCGAGAAAGGGCTCAAGCTCACGGCGCCGCCCATCACCGGGACCAACGAAGGGGCGGAGCACATTGCGCGCGCGCCCCGAACATTGATCGAGACCACCCGAAATTTCAGAAAATCCGACATCGCCCGCGACTGGCTTGGCGACACGTTCGTGGACCACTTTGCTGCCACGCGCGAATGGGAGTGGCGCCAGTGGCTGGACGGCGTGACCGACTGGGAGCTCAAGCGCTACTTCGAAATCATATGAAACACGCTCCTTCACATTCAACCCGTTGACCGCTCATGACCATCACCCGTTTTTCCTTTCCAACCACCATCCAGTTCGGCGCCGGTGCGCGCAAGCTTGTTGCGCAGCACCTGCGCGACCAGGGCCTGACGCGCCCGCTCATCGTCACCGACCGGGCGCTGGGCGCGCTGCCGGTGCTGGCCGAGTTCCAGACCCATCTCGCGGGGCTGGACGTGGCCGTGTTCTCGGGTGTGTTCGGCAATCCCACCTGCAGCCAGGTCATGGACGGCGCGGCGGCCTACAAGGCCCATGCGGCGGATTGTGTGATCGGCTTTGGCGGGGGCGCCGCGCTGGACGTGGCCAAGGTGGTCGGCGTTGCGGCCACCCACCCGGGCGACATCCTCGAATACGTCTGGGACCACCCCCGGGTGCGCCCCATCGTCAATCCCTTGCCGTGGTTCGTGGCCCTGCCCACCACCTCCGGAACCGGATCGGAAGTGGGGCGCTCATCGGTGGTGAGCGAGAACGACACGCACCTCAAGCGCGTGGTTTTCAGCCCGGCCATTCTGGCCAAAACCGTGTTTGCCGACCCTGAACTCACCTTGGGTTTGCCCGCCGCCGTGACAGCCGCCACCGGCATGGACGCCTTGACCCACAACATCGAAAGTTACCTCTCGCCGGCCTACCACCCCCTGTGCGACGGCATCGCGCTGGAAGGCACGCGCATCGCGGCTGCGGCGTTGCGCACAGCGGTGTTGGAACCCGGCAACCTGCAGGCGCGCAGCGACATGATGATGGCCTCCATGATGGGGGCCATCGCGTTCCAGAAGGATCTTGGCGCCGTGCACTCGTGCGCCCATGCACTCGGGGCCGTGTGCGACCTGCACCACGGCCTGGCCAACGCGCTGATGATCGACACCGTCATGGCCTGGAATTTCGAGGCCGTGCCGGCCAAGTTCGATGCGCTGGCGCACGTGTGCCGGGTGCCGGGCGGCGCAGCGGCCTTTGTGCCATGGCTCCAGTCGCTCAAGACGGCGGTTGGCATCGCCGGTCCGCTCTCGGCCCATGGTGTCAGGCCCGAACACCTGCCGCGCCTGGTGGAGATCGCCACGGCCGACATCTGCCACCAGACCAACCCGCGCCCTTGCACCGCCGACGATTTCCGGCGCTTGTTCGAGGCCGCCCTGTGAGCCTGCCATGTCTGCCCGCCGCCTGAAAATCGCCCTGTCGGCCTGCTTCAACCACGCCGATCCCGCCCGCTCGCTGTTCACGGGCAAGACGCTTCAATACGTGGAGCAGTCCATCGCCCACTGGATCATGTCGTCCGGGGCCATGGTGGTCATGGTGCCCTGCCCCACCGGAAGCACACAACGCGGGGATGTGACTTATGAACACTACGCCCAGTGGCTGGACGGCCTGGTGCTGCACGGCGGTGCCGATCTCTGGCCGGGCAGTTACGGCGAGAGCCCGCTGGACGAAAAATGGGCCGGCGATCGCATCCGCGACGAATACGACATGGCCCTGGTGGCCGCTTTCGAAGCGCAAGGCAAACCCGTGTTCGGCGTGTGCCGCGGCTTGCAGCTGCTCAACGTGGCCTTTGGCGGCACACTGTACCAGGACATCCCGACGCAACAGCCCACGGCAACGCGGCACCGCGACGCATCGACCTACGACCTGAACTACCACAGCGTGGACATCCAGCAGGGCACGCGACTGTCGGCCCTGTACCCCGGGGTGGAGCGCGTGCGTGTCAACAGCATCCACCACCAGGCGATCAAGGACCTGGCGCCGGAGTTCGTGCCCGAGGCCTGGAGCGCCGATGACCGGCTGATCGAGGCCATCCGGCGCAAGGATGCGAACAAGAGCTACATGGCGGCGGTGCAATGGCACCCTGAATTTCATCAACCCGGCTCCAACACCATCGACGACGCGGCCTTGCTCGACGATTTCCTGACGGCGGCCGAAACCGTCAAAACCCTGAAAACCCGAACATGAACACGCTTGCCATCCACAATCCTGCCAACGGGCAGTTGATCACCACCCTGCCCGCGGACAACGCCGCCTCCGTTGTGGCCAAGGCCAACCGTGCGCGCGCAGCCCAACCGGTCTGGGCTGCGCAGCCCCTGGCCGAGCGTCAGGCCTGCATCGCGCGATTCCGCTCTGCCGTGGTGGCTGAACTCGAATCGCTGGCCATGACCATGACGCGCGAGACGGGCAAACCCATCGCGATGTCGCGCAACGAACTCAACGGCCTGCTCGGACGCATTGATTTTTTCCTGCAGGAAACCGAAGCCACACTGGCCGCGCGCACTGTGTTCAATGAGGGCGGCATGACCGAGCAGATCCAGCACATCCCCCTGGGCGTGGTGGTCAACATCTCGGCCTGGAACTACCCGTGGTTCGTGGGCTGCAACGTGATCCTGCCCGCGTTGGTGACGGGCAATGCCGTGCTCTACAAGCCGTCGGAATACGCCGCCATGACCGGTCTGGAAATCGCACGCCTGCTGCACGCCGCGGGGGTGCCGCAAGACGTCATGGTGTGCCTGGTGGGCGCGGGCGAGGTGGGCGCGGCGCTGTTGGCGCAAAAGGTGGATGGCGTGTTCTTCACCGGCTCCCATGCCACCGGCAAACGCATCGCCCAGGCCGTGGGCGACCGCTTCATCAAGCTGCAGCTCGAACTCGGCGGCAAGGACCCGACTTACGTGTGTGACGACGCCGACCCGAAGGCGGCGGCCGCGTCGCTGGCCGATGGCGCCATGTACAACACCGGCCAGAGCTGCTGCTCCGTCGAGCGCATCTATGTGCACGAGAAAATCCATGACGCCTTCGTGGCCGCTTTTGTGGACACCGTCAAGACCTTCCAGACGGGCGACCCGGCGCGCGACGACACCTACATCGGCGCCATCACGCGCGCCCCGCAACTGGACGTGCTGGACGCCCAGGTGGCCGACGCGCTGGCCAAGGGGGCGAAACTCCTTGTTGGCGGGCGGCGCGGCGCGGGCCCGGGCAACTGGTTCGAGCCGACGGTGTTCAGCCACGTCGACCACGGCATGGAGTTGATGCGCGAAGAGAGTTTCGGGCCCATCATCGGCATCCAGAAAGTGGGCGACGACGACGAGGCGGTGCGCCTCATGAACGACACGCGCTACGGCCTGACGGCCGGCGTGTTCACGCGCGACGCGGCGCGTGCGCGGCGCCTGCTGGCGCAGGTCA
>JBGSNW010000221.1:0-2844 GCA_041739435.1 Burkholderiaceae bacterium | reverse complement strand
GCCCGAAGTTGACCACCGCGGCTTCTTTCGACGGTGCACCGGGTGCTTCGGGTGAAGGCCGGCGGCGCAACACAGCGTGGATGCGCGCCAGCAGTTCACGCGGGTTGAAGGGTTTGGGCAGGTAGTCGTCTGCGCCCACCTCCAGGCCCACGATGCGGTCCACGTCCTCGCCCTTGGCCGTGAGCATGATGATGGGGGTGCGGTCGTTGGCGGCGCGCAGGCGGCGGCAGATCGACAGGCCGTCTTCGCCGGGCATCATCAGGTCGAGCACGATCAGGTCCACCGTTTCGCGCAGGAGCACGCGGCTCAGGGATTTGCCATCCTCGGCCACCATGACCTCAAACCCTTCTTGCGTCAGGTAGCGGCGCAGCAGGTCGCGGATGCGGGCATCGTCATCGACCACGAGAATCTTGTCGGTCCGGCTTGCAGCTTGGTTCATGTCACTCCACTCCCACGTGAATTTGTAACAGCGCCGATTTTGATGCGGTTCCGCCCCGGAAAAGCCGCTTTCGCAACACTTTGACAGACTGTTACACAAGTTGCCGACCGTGGAAGACGGTTTGCGCGGCGCGTGTGATCCTTGAGGCTCATCGTTTCGTTGCATCACCATGTCTGGCTCCATCTCGCTCATTGCCCTGTTGGCGGTCGTCGTCCAGGCGTCGGCACAGGCTCCTGCTGGCGCCCCCGACGCGCGCGCGCCAATGGTTTCGCGCCCGGATGTACCGCCTGCCACCACACCCGCCACACACCCGCCCAAGGGCGTTGGCGATGGTGGGGTTGCCTCCACGGGCAGCCCTGACGTGCAGCGTACCGGGCTGGACCATGCCGAACTGCGCCGCATGTTGCGCCAGCAGTACGATCAGCGCTCCCGGGCTGCGCACAACCCGTCGGCGCCCTGAGTCGCGCCGTGCGGGCGCCCAACCCGCGCTTGCCTGAAATCCGGACTCTCCAAATTCCAGAAGGAAAAACACTTCATGACGATCTTGCGTCCCGCCAGTCTGGCGCTGGCACTCTGCGTGGCGGCGACGGCCGCGTTGGCCCAGACCCCGGTTGCCGGGATCCCGGCGCCCGTTCTCAACGAAGTCCAGCTGTCGGCCAGCGGCACGGTGGAGGTGGCGCAGGATCTGCTCACGATCTCGATGACCACCACGCGCGAGGGCACAGACGCCGCAACGGTGCAGGCCCAGCTCAAGATCGCGCTGGACACTGCGCTGGCCGAGGCCAGGAAGGCTGCGTTGCCCGGTCAGATGGACGTTCGCACCGGGCCCTTCAACCTGGGGCCGCGCTACGGCCGTGATGGCAAGATCAGCGGCTGGCGGGGCGCTGCCGAACTGGTTCTGGAGGGCCGGGACTTCGTGCGCATCAGCACCACGGCTGGCCAGATTCAGACCCTGACGGTGGGCGCCGTCGGCTTCAGTTTGAGTCGTGACCAGCGCGAGCGCGTGGAAGGCGAGGCGCAGGCGCTGGCCATTGGGCGTTTCAAGGCCAAGGCCACTGACATTGCCAGGGGCTTTGGGTTTGAGGGTTATGCGCTGAAGGCGGTGACGGTCAGTGCCAGCGACACGGGCCTGGTACCGCGCCCGCGCATGATGGCGCTGGAGGCCCGCGCCGCCGTGGCCGACGCACCGGTGCCGGTCGAGGCTGGAAAAAGCAGCGTGGTGGTCACGGTCAGCGGGGCGGTGCAGCTCAGGTGATCAAACTGCAGATTTTGAGCTTTTTAGGCCATTAGACCCCGTTAAATGGTCATTGTTTGCTACAATTAATGTAGTAAATGATCTCTGCCAACTGGCCAGACGACAGGCCACGACCGGTGCAGCGTGCTGATGCCCACATCGGCTTATTGCGCGGTCCAGCCGCCGTCCATGTTCCAGGCCACGCCGCGCACGTTGTTGCCCGAGGGCGAGCAGAAAAACACCGCCAGGTCACCAAGTTCTTCCGGCGAGGTGAACTGCATCGACGGTTCTTTTTCACCCAGCAGCTGGCGCGTGGCTTCTTCATTGCTCCAGCCGTTGGCGTTGGCCTTGGCGTCCACCTGCTTTTGCACCAGTGGCGTGAGCACCCAGCCCGGGCAGATGGCGTTGCAGGTGATGCCGGTGGTGGCGTTCTCCAGCGCCGTCACCTTGGTCAGGCCCACGATGCCATGTTTGGCGGCCACGTAGGCCGACTTTTCAGCCGATCCCACCAGTCCGTGCACCGACGCCACGTTGATGATGCGCCCCCAGTTGGCGGCCTTCATGGCCGGCAGCGCCAGGCGCGTGGCATGGAAGGCGCTGGACAGGTTGATCGCGATCACCGCGTCCCAGCGCTCGACGGGGAAGTCTTCGATGCGGGCCACGTGCTGGATGCCGGCGTTATTCACCAGGATGTCCACGCGGCCGAATTCCTTGGCGGCGTACTGCATCATGGCCTCGATCTCGGCGGGCCGGCTCATGTCGGCGCCGTGGTAACCCACCTTTACGCCGAGTGCCGCCACTTCCGCCTGCGGCCCCTGCGTGTCGCCAAAACCGTTGAGGACGATTTGCGCACCCTGGCGCGCCAGTGCCTTGGCGATGCCCAGGCCGATGCCGCTGGTGGAGCCGGTGACGAGTGCAGTTTTTCCCTTGAGCATGTTGGTCTCTCCGAATGAATTACGATGCAAAAAAGCGATTATCCCGCGACCTGCATCCCCCCACACCATGACTGAACCTGTTTTGAACCACGTCACCTGCCCTGATGCCGCGGGTGGGCACCGCATGGCCTATTGGCAATGGGGCGACCCGGCCTGCGCGCACGTTGTCGTGTGCGTGCACGGGCTGTCGCGTCAGGGCCGTGACTTCGACGTGCTGGCGCGGGCCCTGGTGGCGC
>JBGSNW010000384.1:0-3809 GCA_041739435.1 Burkholderiaceae bacterium | reverse complement strand
CCTTCGACGTCTCCAAGCCTTGGCTCAATCGCATGATCGAGGGCGAGCCGGTCAAGCTGCTGAAGGCCGTGCAGGATGTTTCGCTGACCATCCACCGCCGCGAGACCTTCGCGCTGGTGGGCGAATCCGGCTCCGGCAAATCGACCGTCGCCAAGATGGTGGTCGGGCTGCTCGCACCGAGCGCTGGCCGCGTCTCGATCGACGGCGTCGACATGTGGGGCCAGTCCAGGCCGAGCGACCTCACGGATCTGCGCCGGCGCATCCAGATGATCTTCCAGGACCCCTACGCCAGCCTGAACCCGCGCTGGACGGTGGAGCACATCGTGGGCGAGCCGCTGATCGAGCACGGCATCCCCGACGGCCAGGGCGCCACCCGGTGGCCGGTGCGGGACAAGGCCGCGCTCAAGGCGCGCGTGGGCGAGCTGCTGCAATCGGTGGGTTTGTCGCCGCTGGACATGGCCAAGTACCCGCACCAGTTTTCCGGCGGGCAGCGCCAGCGCATTTCCATCGCGCGGGCGCTGGCCACCGAGCCCGAGTTTCTGGTGTGCGACGAACCCACCTCGGCGCTGGACGTGAGCGTGCAGGCGCAGGTGCTCAACCTCATGAAAGACCTGCAGCGCGCGCGTGGCCTGACCTACCTGTTCATCTCGCACAACCTCGCGGTGGTGCGCCACGTGAGCGACCGCGTGGGCGTGATGTACCTTGGCCGGATTGTCGAACTGGCCGACAAGGCCGCGCTGTTCTCCAGCCCGCGCCACCCCTACACGCGCATGCTGCTCGACGCCATCCCCAAGCTGCACGACACCGGCCGCGCCCGCACGCCCGTGCAGGGCGAGGTGCCCAACCCGCTGAACCCGCCCACAGGCTGCAGCTTCCACCCGCGCTGCCCACATGTGAATGACCGCTGCCGGGCCGAGCGGCCGCAACTGCTGGACCTGCGGGGCGTGAAAATTGCCTGCCATGCGGTGGAAGAAAACCGCATCGCATGAGGCGAATACTCCTCCATCAATAGCAAACTATGGCCATTTGACGGGGGCTAAGGCCCGATTTGATTGATAAAACGGGCGATCGTGTGCAGGGGGCCGGTAAGTTTGGATTGAGCGGTCATGATGGTCACCGATGGTTGGTGGGCGTCGTCACTCGCCGTTGCCGCCGAAGATCGCCAGCAGTTCGTCCAACCCGGCCTCTAACCCGGCCTCTAACCGCCCGAGATCGCCGACGTGGCGCCAATGGATGGCATCGGAGTCATGGCCGAAGTGTTCGTCGGCGCGTTGCTGCAACCGTTCATGCTTGGCGTGAACGGCGGCGGTCCGGGCGAGGCAGGCGTCGAGGGCGGTTGGCTTGGCGTTCATCGTGGGGCTCCGTGGTGTGATTGACGACACCACCATGAACGCGCTGTGCTACAGGGAAGCCAAGCTATTTCTGATGCAGTTCGCATCAATCACTGCCCCGCAAAGGCCAGACCTGATAGATTGCAACCTTTGCTACTCAAACCGACTTTATGCTATCCGATCAGCAGAATTTAGATGCTGCAGCAAGCGAGCCTTGGGTATCCGTAGAGCAACTCGTCGAGCATCTGGGCGTGACACGTGACTCGATATACCGATGGATTGACCGCAAGGGGCTGCCAGGGCATCGCGTTGGGCGCCTGTGGAAATTCAAGGTTTCCGAGGTGGATGAGTGGGTGCGCGGCGGTGGCGCGAATGAAGGCAAAACAAACGATTCGACAGGAATCGGTGTGGTGGGTGGCCGAAGAAGCCGTCTTCGATGATGTGGGCGTCGAAGTGCTTCTTGGCTTGCAGCAGCAGCGAGCCCGAGCCGCAGGCGGGGTCGTAAATCTTGTTGACGCTGGTTTGCTTGTGCATGGCCAGCTGGGCAATCAGCTTGGACACATGTTGCGGGGTAAAGAACTCGCCGCCGGATTTTCCGGCTGTGGCGGCGTAGTTGGAGATGAGAAATTCGTAGGCATCACCAAACAGGTCGATGTGACTGCCGCCACCTTCGCCAAAAATATCCACGCCAAAATCCAGCCCGGCTACGCCTTTTAGCACGGCGGCCAAGCGGGCATTCTTGTCTTTGACGGTGTTGCCAAGGCGGTTGCTGGTGGTGTCGAAGTCGGCAAACAATCCTTTGATGTCCTGTTCCGACGGGTAGCCGTTGGCGGAGCTTTCAATGGCGGCAAAGATGGCGGCCAGGTCGGTGTTCAGGCGCTCGTTGGTGTTGGCGCTGGCTGCAACCTTGTCGAATAACTGGCTGGGGTAGATGAAGTAGCCCTTGGTCTTGATGGCATCGTCTTTGATGTCCGAGCCAATCGCGCTGTCAAGCAGCGCGGCATAGTGGATGCTGTCGTCACCGCCTTCGATATAGCTGGCGAAGTTCTCGCTGATAAATCGGTAAAACAGGGTGCCGAGCACGTATTGCTTGAAATCCCAGCCATCGACGGCACCACGTACATCGTTGGCAATGGCCCAGATCTGGCGTTGCAGGGCGGCGCGTTGTTGGCTGCTGGTCATGCTTGGTTTACCAGATTGCCGCCACGGAACGCATTCTGTGGAAGATCAACTGCGCGTATCAGGGCAAGAACTGGAGCAGTACGGAAAGCGGTGGCTTCATCTGGCATACCACCGGGTCCGGCAAAACCCTGACCAGTTTCAAGGCGGCGCGTCTCGCCACGGAGCTGGACTTCATCGACAAGGTGTTCTTCGTGGTGGATCGTAAAGATCTGGACTACCAGACCATGAAGGAATACCAGCGCTTTTCACCGGACAGCGTGAATGGCTCTGACAGTACCGCCGGCCTCAAGCGCAATCTGGACAAGGACGACAACAAGATCGTCGTCACCACCATCCAGAAGCTCAACAACCTGATGAAGGGCGAAGGCGACCTGCCGATTTATGGCCAGCAGGTGGTGTTCATTTTCGATGAATGCCACCGCAGCCAGTTTGGTGAAGCACAGAAGAACCTGAAGAAGAAGTTCAAGAAGTTCTATCAGTTTGGTTTCACCGGAACGCCGATCTTTCCCGAAAACGCGCTGGGCGCTGAAATCACCGCCAGTGTGTTTGGCCGTGAACTGCATTCCTATGTCATCACCGACGCCATCCGTGATGAAAAGGTGCTGAAGTTCAAGGTGGACTACAACGATGGGCAACCGCGCCAAGGAGAGCTTGCTGGTGGACTTCATCAATCAGACCGATCTGGACCAGATCGGCGACAAGGCCAGCGTGATCGACGCCTTTTTCAGCTTTGCCCAAGCGCAGCAGCAGCGTGAGGCTGCCGAACTGATCGACAGCGAGAACCTGAACGCCGAAGCGGCCAGACGTTACATCACTGTTTCACTGAAGCGGGAATTTGCCAGTGACAGCGGTACGGAGCTCAATGCCGTTCTGCCCAAGATGAGCCCGCTGAATCCGCAATATCTGACCAAGAAGCAAAGCGTGTTCCAGAAAATCGCTGCTTTCGTTGAGAAGTTCAAAGGCGTGGGCGGGCAGGTCTGAGGAACGAGTATGAGCAGACTCCCGATCATCCGCACCGTGTGCTCCTTTGCCAACGACATCGTCACACCCTATATCGCGGCCAACAGCCAACTTGCCGCGTTGCTGATCGAGAAGGGGGCGGTGTGATGGCCTTCCAGCAGATTCCCCGCAAGTCACCCCGCAAGTAGGAATTCTGCTAAGGAATCACTGATCAAGTAGCCGCCAAAGCGACCCATGACCGTGATCTTGTTGAAATTGCGAATCGAATGAATTTTCCATCGGCTCTTGCAGGTGTTTTCGAGCCTATCGGGGGCTTTTCCCCCATCTTTGGCTCAT
>JBGSNW010000369.1:0-1678 GCA_041739435.1 Burkholderiaceae bacterium | reverse complement strand
ATCTGTTTCGGCCTGCGACAGCGGCTGCGTGATGGCACGCGCCAGCAACCAGGCCAGGCCCGCGCACAACAACGTGGCCAGCACCGTCACGCCCAACGTGGCGCTGATCTGACGGGTGACCTTGGCCCCCGCCAGATCGACCCGGGCGCCCACGTCCTGGCGCACGGACGCCACAAATCCGGCGATCAGCTCCTTGTTCTTGCGGTAGTCATGGTCGAGCGACACCACATACGCGGCGGCATTGGCCACGCCAGCGGTTTTGAAGTCGAGCGTGTCCACCGCCACCTTGTGATAACTGTTCACGCCCTTGGCAAAGGCGTCGAGCGCCTGTGACCCCAGGGCGTCCAGTCCGGCCGTTTTTGCCAGATCGGCCGCCTTGCGGTCGTACGCCGCCAGCTTCTCGAGCAATTGCGCGTCCAGTTCCTTGATGCGTTCCGGGCGCTGTCCGATGGACTCCCAGGTCATGCTTTGGTACAGCAACTGGTGCAATTCGGTCAGCTCGGTGGCCATTTGCTGCGCTTGCGCGATGCGCTCGACACTGCCACGCCCGATCGCGTCAACATCGGCATGGATGCCGCGCAGCCCGACCGCGCCCCAGGCCGTCACCAGAATCAGGCAAACAATGGCCAGTACGGGCGCCAGTGACACCTTGATGCCAATGGAGGTGTTCTTCAGAAAATTGTTCATGCCCTGCCGTCCTGCAATGAAATTTGATCTCGCGCAACCCCGCCGGGGCCCGCTGCACCAGGCGTTGGTGCGCGAGCCCGCCACGGGGCTACGCCATCGTGCCGGTTCAGCGGTAAATGCCCACGCCGATGAAGCCTTCCCCGCTGGGTTGCTTGCGCGCGTACGTGCTCTTGGGTTCGATCTTCTTGGTCTGCGGGTGTGGCCAGTCGTAGTCAAACCAGCCGCCACCCTTGGCCGCCAGCGCCACCATGCCGGTCACAATCGCCACGCCATTGGCGTCCTTTACCTGCGACATGTCCTTGCCGACGATTTTTTCATTGGCCCCGTGGGCCTGTCCAATGCCCTTGTTGTCATAGACCATGACATACAGGTCCTTCTTGTTCCAGGTGGCCTTGTCACTGGTGAAGTCCTTGTAGGCTTTTTCGGCGCCCACTTTCTTGATGTGATCGAACGCCGCGTCGACCATCGCCTTGGCCTCGTCTTTTGTTCCGCGCTCCTGGGCCATCGCACCGCCCGCCAGGGCCAACGCGGCCACGCCCGCCGCCATCCAACGCATCCACTTCGTCATGTTTGTTCCTCGAAAATAAATCAAAAGGTTTTCTTTGCACGCCACCGCGGCGTCAAACCGCCATGGCACCATTCCCTATCGACTGAAGCCGGAAAATCTGCAGTTGATACGGCCCGGGGATTACCCGGGCCTGCAGAGTAGAAGACGGCACGGCGTGGCAAAGGCCGGAATAACAACCCGTTCCCCCTTCGATTGGCCGGGAACTTTTTTTCATTCAAACGAAAGAACCCACCCGGCCTCATCCCCTTGAACCCCACAACCAGAAGTTGCGCAGGCCCCGCGTGACCGAAGGTGAGATAAAGGAAAGGGGAGAGGCGCGATAAATCGGGATTTTCGGGAACTGGCCGGGCCAAAGTGGGACGGCGCCGAAAAACTCCCTTTCCCTATGCAAAAGCGTCGTCGCCAGCGCTTTTGCCGCTATCG
>JBGSNW010000365.1:0-1630 GCA_041739435.1 Burkholderiaceae bacterium | reverse complement strand
CGGTTTCGTGCAGCGCGCCGCCGGCCAGAACCGCCTTGGGCAGGCCCACGCCGGTGTCCGACACCTCAAGCACCAGTCGGCCGTCGTCCTGGTGCGCGCGCAGTCGGATGCAGCCGCCCGCCACCTTGGGCTCCAGCCCGTGTTTGATGCTGTTCTCGACCAGCGGCTGCAGCAGCAGCGGCGGCACGGGTTCGTTGCGCAGGGCGTCGGGCAGCTCCAGCGTGTATTGCAGCCGCGGTCCCATGCGCACCGCCATCAGTTCCAGGTAGTCGCGCAGGCGGTCGAATTCGGCCGACAGCGGGTGCGTGCTGGCGCGCGAACCGTTGAGCGTGGCGCGCAGGTAGCTGTTCAGGCGGTCCAGCATCTGCTGGGCGCGTGCCGGGTCCACGCCGATCAGCACCCGCAGATTGGCCAGCGTGTTGAACAGCATGTGCGGTTCGAGCTGGGTTTCCAGCAGCTTCAGGCGCGCTTCGCTGGCGCAGCGCAACGCGATCTGCTCGATGGTGCGGGAGCGGGCCAGCCGCTCGCGGTTGATGAAAAAATACGTGCCGCCGGCGCCCAGGCCCAGGCTCATGAGCAGATAACCCAGCGTCTTGCGTGGCTCCTGCATCCAGTATTGAAGGGTTTCCTTGTCGAGAATCCAGTCTCCCAGCAGCGAGCCTGCGACGTAGCCGATGATGGTGCCCACGGGCACCAGCGCCACCACGCGCAGCCACTGCGCCTCCCAGTCGCTGATGGCGTACAGGCGCCCCACGTCCAGGATCAGCCAGATGCTCAAGCCGATGCATTGCGAATAAAGCAGTTTGAGCGTGAATTCGTCGTCGCCAAACACGGTGATGCCGATGGCCACGACCGTGTTCAGCACCAGCGAGGCCAGGCCGCGAGCGACAAAGCCGCGCAAGGAGAAGCCGCCCTGCAGGAACAGGGGCCTGAGGCGGACCGCCATGCTGGCGGCAGAAGGGGCAATGGATTCGGAGCGCATGGTGTGTTCAGTGCGCATTGTGCCGCGACCGCGCCCGGCCGGCATCAAATGTGCGACGAAACGCCGCCCTGAGGCCGTGAAACGCAGGCGGGGCCGTGCCGGGCGCCCGGTTCAACGTCGGGCGGATGAACTGGCGGGTGTTTCGCACCCTGTTTGGGCGATCCGGGGCGTGGCGCCGCCCGTACCATGCCCATGCTACCTATTTACTACTGAATCCACAGCCTCTGACTTGGCTGTTAAGCCCCTATGTCACTTGTTGCCGACGCCACTCTGGGCCGCTTTCAATTGCGTGAACCGCTGGGTCGGGGCGCGCAGGGTGAGGTCTGGCTGGCGTTTGACCCCGGGCTGGCGCGCGAAGTCGCGATCAAGCAGATGCACGCGGGCGCCAGCGACACCGTTGCGCAACAGCGCTGGCTGGCCGAGGCGCGGGCCGTGAGTCGCCTGAACCACCCCAATATCGTTACCCTGTTCGAGGCCGATCTGGCCGCCAACCCACCGTATCTGGTGTTCGAGCGCGTGAACGGCCAGACGCTGGCCGAAATCCTGCGCAGGCAGGGCGCGCTGCCCGCCGCCACCGCCGTGCCGCTGATGCAGGGCGTGTTGCAGGGGCTGGCCCACGCCCATGCGGCGGGCGTGATCCACCGCGAC
>JBGSNW010000338.1:0-12949 GCA_041739435.1 Burkholderiaceae bacterium | reverse complement strand
CCGCTGCCGGCACCGCGCTGGCCGCAGGCCTGGCCACTGGCGCAGCGTCGGCCCAGGCCACCAATGCGACCGACAAATACGCCGACCCGGCCAAACCCATGCTGGCGCCGTCGAGCATGAAGCTCGATCTGCCGCGCACCGCGCTGGTGGTGATCGACCCGCAGGTCGATTTCCTCAGCCCCAAGGGCGTGGCCTGGGGCGCCCTGGGCGAAAGCGTCAAGCAGCACAACGTGGTCGAGAACATCGAGCGGCTGTTTGTGGCGGCCAAGGCCGCCGGGCTGACCGTGGCGGTGTCGCCCCACTACTACTACCCCACCGACAAGGGCTGGAAGTTCGAGGGCGCGCTCGAAAAACTGATGCACGACATCAAGATGTTTGACCGCCGCAGCCCCTATTCCATGGAGGGCTTCGAGAACTCCGGCGCCGACTTCATGCCGCAGTACAAGCCCTACATCTTTGACAACAAGACCATCATCACCTCGCCGCACAAGGTCTATGGCCCGGAGCAGAACGACCTGGTGCTGCAACTGCGCAAGCAGCGGGTGGACCAGGTGATCCTGGCGGGCATGTCGGCCAACCTCTGCGTGGAATCGCACCTGCGCGAGCTGCTGGAGCAGGGCTTTGACGTGGCCGTGGTGCGCGACGCCACGGCCGCCGCCATCCTGCCCGAGGGCGACGGCTACCTGGCGGCGCTGGTGAACTTCCGCTTCATCGCCAACGCCCTGTGGACCACCACCGAGGCCGTGGCCCGGATGTCCGGCAAAGCCTGAGCCGGGGGCACAAAAAAGGCTCCGTGAGGAGCCTTTTTTTGACCTGTGTGTTCGTTATTTGAACTTGGGGAGATTGAATTGCGGTGGCACGCCCATGCGGGTGTTGATCACCCATTGTTGGGCAATCGACAGGATGTTGTTGGTGATCCAGTACAGCACCAGGCCGGACGGAAAGAAAAAGAACATCACCGAAAACGCCAGCGGCATGAACCACATCAACTTGGCCTGCATGGGATCGGGCGGCACGGGGTTCAGCGCCGTCTGGAGCAGGGTGGTCAAGGTCATGAACAGCGGCATGATGTAGTACGGATCGGGTGCCGACAGATCATGGATCCACAGCGTCCACGGGGCGTTGCGCATTTCTACACTCGACAACAACACCCAGTACAGCGCAATGAACACCGGAATCTGAACCATGATCGGGAAACAACCCCCCAGCGGGTTGATTTTTTCCTCGCGGTAGATGCGCATCATTTCCTGCTGCATCTGTTGCGGGTTGTCCTTCAGGCGTTCGCGCATTTCGGTGATGCGTGGCGTGACCGATTTCATCTTGGCCATGCTCGCGTACGCCTTGGCGTTGAGCCAGTAAAACGCGATCTTCAGCAGCACCACCAGCGCCACGATGGACCAGCCCCAGTTCTGGATGAACCCGTGCAGCGTGTCAAGCAGCCAGTACAGCGGCTTGGCCAGGATGGTGAGCCAGCCATAGTCCTTGACGAGTTCGAGGCCGGGCGCCAGCGCCTCGAGCACTTTCTCTTCCTGTGGACCGGCAAAAAACCGGGCCTCCACGGACTTGGTCGCGCCCGGGGCGAGCTCGCCCAGGGAGGTGATCAGGCCCGCGGAGTACAGGTTGGTGTCCACCTTGCGCACAAAGATGTCGCGCTGGATGCCGTCGGCCAGCAGCCATGCGCTGGCAAAGTAATGCTGCACCATGGCCACGTAGCCATTGGTCGAGGTTTTCTCGAACTCCGCCTTGTTTTTCTCAACGTCGCTGAACTCGACCTTCTGGTATTTTTTGGCGTCGGTGTACACCGCCGGCCCCGTGAAGGTGGAATAGAACGACGACTCTCCTGGCGGTTTGTTGCCGTCACGCACCAGCTGCAGGTAGAGCTGCGGCGACACCGGCGTCGTGCCGGTGTTCACCACATCGTGCCGGACCGACATGGCATAAGAGCCGCGCTTGAGCGTCCAGGTCTTGACCAGTTTCACACCGCCCGCGTCGGACGACTCGAACTTGACCACCAGGTCGGTCTGGCCGTCCTTGAGCGAACGGTCGCCGCTGAAGCTCATCGGCGTCTTGTGATTGGGAAGCCCCGCCCCGCCGATCAATCCCGTCTGGGCCATGTAGGTCCGCGCGGTACTGTCGTCGAGCAGCAGCAGGTTGTGGGCTTTGTCCGCCATGTCGAGGTGCTTGAGCAGCTCTGCTTTCACCAGCGCACCACCTTCGGTGTCGAACGTGAGCTTGTAGACGTCGGTGGTCACGACCACCTGCTCGCGTGGCGTGGTCGGGGCCGCGGACGTCGCGGTACCCGGAACTTGCCCGGCGACCGCTGAACCGGCCGTGCCGGGCACGCTCGCCGCGCCGCTCGGCACGGTGGTTGTGCTGGCAGAAGCGCCAGCCGCAGGCGTTGTCCGGGTGGAGTCCGCCGCGGTTTGACCGGGAAAAAAAGTCGGCTTGTTGCCGTTGTGGATCTGCCATTGGTCCCACAGCATGACCATGGAAAAACCGAAGATCACCCACAGAATGGTGCGGCGAATGTCGTTCATGAAGGTTTCTTGGGTAAGGGTTGGGGAGGTTGCCGGACCATCAGGCTGCTGAACAGACCTGATCGGGCGCCACTGGCGGTCGAAGGCGTGGCTGACGGAGGCAGATCCAGCCCACCGTCGCACCAGGGATGGCAGCGGACCAGGCGCCAGACAGTCAGGGCACTGCCACGCGTGGCGCCATGGGTGTGCAGCACTTGCAGGGCGTATGCCGAACACGTGGGTTCAAAACGGCACGACGATCCCAGCCACGGGCTGAGCAGCAGGCGGTAGGCTTTGACCAGGCCAATGAGCAGGGACTGGATCATGGTGGGGTCGTCGGCGACACAACTGGCGCAAGGCCCACGCTGCGGGCATTCGCGAACAGCGTCTGCAACTCCTCACGCACCGCGCGCTTGAGTGCATCAGAGCTGGCACTCATGTACCGGGCACGGTCAAAGCCAGAGCGCAGCCGGACCACATGCGCGGCCATGGGAAGCCCCACGGAGAGGGATGCGCTCACGGTGTAGATTTGTCGCTTGATGGCGTTGCGTGTCACGGCCCGGCGTGCCCAGCGTTTCGGTACCAGCGCACCCATCCAGAGGTCAGCGCCAGGAAACAGGGCTTGCGCCGATGCGCCCGATCCTGCCGGTGGCGCTGGCGTGGCCAGCGCAGCACGATGCAAAACAAAGTGCGCTGTGCGACTGACCGTGCCCGCGGCCATTACCGTCTGGAACTGGATCCGGGTCTTCAGCCTTTGCACGGTTGTATCCGGTTCGGATGGGCCATGGCCAATGCCGCCAGCCGCCGTACCGGGCCGGTCGTGCTCAGACAGCCAGACGCTTGCGGCCCTTGGCGCGGCGTGCGTTGATGACGGCGCGACCGCCGCGTGTCTTCATGCGAACGAGAAAACCGTGCGTGCGAGCACGGCGAATTTTGGAAGGCTGATAAGTACGTTTCATGTTGGTTCCTGCGGAGAATCCCGGTTACGGATACGGCCCTGGCGACGCAGTGTCCAAAAACAACGTTGCAAACAACATCGCTACAGCACCCTGGCCCCCAGACGAACCCGTTCGCCCTGAAAGCTTTCAGGGAAACCCGCGATTATCGCGAAATTTCCCAATCCCGGCAATGCCTTGCGCAATTTTTATTTCAGACAACACGAAGTCATTGGGCTTTGGGGTCGGACACACCAGCTTGTGGATAAGGGTTTGATAAAATACACTCACCGCGCGGTATCAACCGTGCCTATCCACAGAAACGCAGTACAACAATAATGATTGAGGGACAACCATTGAGTCTGGCCATCACTGGCGCCGCCAATGCCGGTGATGGCCTGTGGCAGGCCTGCTTGGATCAGCTGGCCCAGGAACTTCCTGAACAGCAATTCAACACCTGGATCAAACCCTTGTCGGCCCAGGTTGCCGAAGACCTTTCGCGCGTCACCGTGATGGTCGGCAACCGGTTCAAGCTCGACTGGATCCGGGCCCAATATGCGGGCCGGATCACCGCACTCCTGGAATCACTTTATGGGCAACCCATTCACTTGGAGTTAGCGCTTGCTCCCAGGGAAAGCTCTGTAAGAACAAACAACTCTGCAATTTCATCGGATATTGTTGTACTCGCCAATGCACAGGCTTCCTCCGCCGAAGAGGCGGCCACGGGTGGCTTCAAGAACCGGCTCAACACGGCATTGACCTTCGACACCCTGGTGGAGGGCACCGCCAACCGGATGGCCCGTGCCGCCGCCATGCACGTCGCAGGATCGCCTGGCCAACTTTACAACCCGCTTTTCATCTATGGCGGAGTCGGTCTGGGCAAAACCCATTTGATGCACGCTGTGGGCAACAAGCTGCTTCTGGACCGTCCGAACGCAAAAGTTCTCTACATCCACGCCGAGCAGTTTGTGTCGGATGTGGTTAAAGCCTATCAGCGCAAGACTTTCGACCAGTTCAAGGAGCACTACCACTCGCTGGACCTGCTCCTGATCGATGACGTGCAGTTCTTCGCCAACAAGGACCGCACTCAGGAAGAGTTTTTCAACGCGTTTGAGGCCCTGCTGGCCAAAAAATCACACATCGTGATGACCAGCGACACCTATCCCAAGGGCTTGCCTTACATCCACGAACGGCTGATTTCCCGCTTTGATGCCGGTTTGACGGTGGCCATCGAGCCGCCTGAACTTGAAATGCGGGTGGCTATCCTGATCAGCAAATCGCGCTCCGAGGGCAGTGAAATGCCGGAAGAGGTGGCTTTTTTCGTGGCCAAGAACGTGCGCTCGAACGTGCGCGAGCTCGAAGGCGCGCTGCGCAAGATCCTCGCGTACTCCCGGTTCAACCAGAAGGAAATCTCGATCCAGCTGGCCCGCGACGCACTGCGCGACCTGCTGTCGATCCAGAACCGCCAGATTTCGGTGGAGAACATCCAGAAGACCGTCGCCGACTATTACAAGATCAAGGTTGCCGACATGTACAGCAAGAAGCGCCCGGCCAGCATTGCCCGGCCACGCCAGATTGCCATGTACCTGGCCAAGGAACTCACCCAGAAGAGCCTGCCCGAAATCGGCGAGCTGTTTGGGGGGCGCGATCACACCACCGTGCTGCACGCAGTGCGCAAGATCTCCGCGGAGCGCCAGCAGATGACCGAGCTTAACCAGCAACTGCACGTGCTCGAGCAGACCCTCAAAGGCTGACCCATGGACTTCAACACATTGGCATTCGGTCGCCGGAAAAGCCTGGGGATAGTTCTTGAACAACCCGGGTGTTATCCACAAGGCAGCGCTGTCGGGCAAAGATATCCCTGTTGGGGGTACAGCACCGAAGCACGGCTACCCACATGATTGAGGCAACGACAAGTGCTTGATAAAAAAGGGGAAAATGGCGCTATTCACAGCTTTGCGCTGCCCTTAACTACTACTACTAATCTTAAATAAAGAATCTAGAGAAGAGGTTGACATGATCGTTCTGAAGGCAACTCAAGACAAAGTACTCGCGGTTCTTCAATCGGTGTCGGGCATCGTGGAGCGTCGCCATACCCTGCCGATCCTGGCCAATGTGCTGTTGCGAAAGACGGGTGACTCGGTCCAGCTCACCACCAGCGACCTTGAAATCCAGATCCGCACCACGGCGGAGCTGGGTGGCGACACCGGCAACTTCACCACCACCGTGGGCGCGCGCAAGCTGATCGACATTCTGCGCACCATGCCGACCGACCAGACCGTGAGCCTCGAGTCCAGCCAGAGCAAGCTGATCCTCAAGGGCGGCAAGAGCAAGTTCACGCTGCAGACCCTGCCCGCCGAAGACTTCCCCCTGGTGCAGGAGTCGGCCAGTTATGGCCCGGTGTTCAGCGTGCCGCAGAAAACGCTGAAAGACCTGCTGGGCCAGGTGAGTTTTGCCATGGCCGTGCACGACATCCGTTACTACCTCAACGGCATTTTGTTCGTGGCCGAGGGCAAGCAACTCGCGTTGGTGGCCACCGACGGCCATCGGTTGGCGTTTGCGTCGGCCACGCTCGACGTGGAAGTGCCCAAGCAAGAGGTGATCCTGCCGCGCAAGACCGTGCTGGAACTGCAGCGCCTGCTGAGCGACGTCGAAGGCGCGATCGAGATGCAGTTTGCCAACAACCAGGCCAGGTTCAGCTTTGACGGCATGGAATTCGTCACCAAGCTGGTGGAGGGCAAGTTCCCCGACTACAACCGCGTGATCCCCAAGAACCACAAGAACATCATCACACTGGGCCGCCAGCCGCTCCTGGCCAGCCTTCAGCGCACGGCCATCCTCACGAGCGAAAAGTTCAAGGGCGTGCGCCTGAACATCGATCCCGGCACCCTGCGCGTGGCCAGCAACAACGCCGAGCAGGAAGAGGCCATGGACGAGCTCGACATCGACTACGGTGGCGACGCCATCGAAATCGGCTTCAACGTCACCTACCTCATCGACGCGCTGGCCAACATGACCCAGGACATGGTGCGGGTGGAGCTGTCGGACTCCAACAGCTCGGCGCTGCTGACCATCCCCGACAACGCCACCTTCAAATACGTGGTGATGCCGATGCGTATTTAATGCTACAAAAAAAGTAGCTATAAAAAACCAGAACCCGCGGGCTAACGCGGGTTTTGGTCATTAAAGAGATTCAGAAAACAGGGGTTTCTGCCCGAAACCAAGCCGACATGACCGAAGACAGCAAGCCCAACAACGACATCCATACCGGCCAGGGCGGGGCTGACAGCTCCAACTTTCAGCCTGCCATCGACGCCCATCAGGTTGGCGCGAGCGAAGGGTATGGCGAAGGCGCCATCCAGATCCTCGAAGGGCTGGAAGCCGTGCGCAAGCGCCCC
Source organism: Burkholderiaceae bacterium (assembly GCA_041739435.1). Taxonomy (GTDB): domain Bacteria; phylum Pseudomonadota; class Gammaproteobacteria; order Burkholderiales; family Burkholderiaceae_C; genus PHCI01. Next base: position 6,100 of record JBGSNW010000338.1, on the reverse strand, counting down.
GGCATGTACATCGGCGACACCTCGGACGGCACCGGCCTGCACCACCTGGTGTTCGAGGTGGTGGACAACTCGATCGACGAGGCGCTGGCCGGCCACTGCGACGACATCGTGGTCACCATCCACACTGACAACTCGGTCAGCGTGGTCGACAACGGCCGCGGCATTCCCACCGGCGTCAAGATGGACGACAAGCACGAGCCCAAGCGCAGTGCGGCCGAGATCGCCCTGACCGAGCTGCATGCCGGCGGCAAGTTCAACCAGAACAGCTACAAGGTTTCGGGTGGCCTGCACGGCGTGGGCGTGAGCTGCGTCAATGCCCTGAGCAAGATGCTGCGCCTGACCATCCGCCGCGAAGGCAAGGTGCACACCATGGAGTTCTCCAGGGGCTTTGTGCAAAACCGCCTCGTTGAAACAGTGAACGGCGTTGAAGTGTCGCCCATGAAGGTGATGGGCGACACCGACAAGCGCGGTACCGAGGTGCACTTTCTGCCCGACACCGACATCTTCAAGGAGAACAACGATTTCCACTACGAAATCCTCTCCAAGCGCCTGCGCGAACTGAGCTTTCTGAACAACGGCGTGAAAATCCGCCTGCTCGACGAACGCTCGGGCAAGGAAGACGACTTTGCCGGCGCCGGCGGCGTCAAGGGCTTTGTGGACTTCATCAACAAGGGCAAGACCGTCCTGCACCCCAATGTGTTCCACGCCATGGGCGACCGCCAGAGCGACCAGGGCACCAACATCGGCGTCGAAGTGGCCATGCAATGGAACAGCGGCTACAGCGAGCAGGTGCTGTGCTTCACCAACAACATTCCGCAACGCGACGGCGGCACCCACCTGACCGGCCTGCGCGCCGCCATGACGCGCGTCATCAACAAATACATCGACGAATCCGAACTGGCCAAGAAGGCCAAGGTTGAAGTCACCGGCGACGACATGCGCGAAGGCCTGTGCTGCGTGCTGAGCGTGAAGGTGCCCGAACCCAAGTTCAGCAGCCAGACCAAGGACAAGCTGGTCAGCAGCGAAGTGCGCGGCCCCGTGGAAGACATCGTGAGCAAGCTGCTGACCGACTACCTGCAAGAGCGCCCCAACGACGCCAAGATCATTGTCGGCAAGATCATCGAGGCCGCCCGCGCCCGCGAAGCCGCCCGCAAGGCGCGCGACATGACACGCCGCAAGGGTGTGCTCGACGGCATGGGCCTGCCCGGCAAGCTGGCCGACTGCCAGGAGAAAGACCCGGCGCTGTGCGAGATCTACATCGTCGAGGGCGACTCCGCCGGCGGCTCGGCCAAACAGGGCCGCGACCGCAAGTTCCAGGCGATCCTGCCGCTGCGCGGCAAGATCCTGAACGTCGAAAAAGCCCGCTACGAAAAGCTGTTGACCAGCAACGAAATTCTCACGCTCATCACGGCCCTGGGCACCGGCATCGGCAAGGCCGGCGGCAGCACCGGCAACGACGACTTCAACGTCGCCAAGCTGCGCTACCACCGCATCATCATCATGACCGACGCCGACGTGGACGGCGCGCACATCCGCACGCTGCTGCTCACGTTCTTCTACCGCCAGATGCCCGAGTTGGTGGAGCGTGGCCACATCTACATTGCGCAGCCGCCGCTCTACAAGGTCAAGGCCGGCAAGGAAGAGCTGTACCTGCAGGGCCCGGGCGACCTCGACAGCTTCCTGTTGCGCATTGCGCTCAAGGACGCCAGCGTGTTCACGGGCGACGGTGACGGCACCGCCCCTTCACGGCCGGCCGGCACCACCATCCACGGCGACGCACTGGCCGAACTCGCGCGCAAGCACCAGATTGCCGAGGCCGTCATCACCCGGCTGACCAACTTCATGGACGCCGAAGCCCTGCGCGCCATTGCCGACGGCGTGCAGGTCAGGCTCGACACCGTGGCCGAAGCCGAAGCCTCGGCTGTGGCCCTGCAGGCCAAGCTGCGCGAACTGGGCAGCGGCGCCGAAGTGGCCGGCGAGTTTGATGCCCGCACCGACAAACCCCTGCTGCGCATCAGCCGCCGTCACCACGGCAACGTCAAAAGCAGCGTGCTCACACAAGACTTCGTGCACGGCGCCGACTACGCCGCGCTGGCCGAAGCCGCCAACACCTTCCGCGGCCTGCTGGCCGAAGGCGCCAGGGTCATGCGTGGCGAAGGCGAGCGCCAAAAGGAAGAAAAAGTCAGCGACTTCCGCCAGGCCATGCGCTGGCTCATCGGCCAGGCCGAAAACGCCACCGCGCGCCAGCGCTACAAGGGCCTGGGCGAAATGAACCCCGAACAACTGTGGGAAACCACCATGGACCCGAAAGTGCGCCGCCTGCTGCGCGTGCAGATCGACGACGCCATCGAAGCCGACCACGTGTTCACCATGCTCATGGGCGACGACGTCGAGCCGCGCCGCGAGTTCATCGAGACGAATGCGCTCAGGGCAGCGAATATTGATGTTTGACCCTTTGACCTGCCCCTTATTGGCGTGACCTGCCCCAGTTTCCCGGAGACCTTCGATGTCATGATGCGTTCACGTTGCGCGACCACTCTAGAGTTTCAGCCCTCCTATCGAGGTCAACCCATTGCACGAAGCCTGAACTGAAGGTTTTGGATCTCTTGTTCAAGTCTGGAGCGCTCGGTATCCAGTTCAATGACGTTCGTACTTGAGGTCTGCTCAAGGCTCCACCATTGGTCGGCGTCATTCGGAAGGTGGGTTCGCACAACAAGTCGACGTGCCCCAGCGCGCTCGTTCAGCGCAGTTGCCAGTGATTGCCGATGACGGTCCTCGCCATGCTGAATGAAGACTTCGCGCGCGGCGAGGTTACAGACGCCCTCGCGGTCCCATATCAGCCAGTTCAGGAGGTCGCTCTGGTCTGCATGCGCAGAGTAGCCTTCAACCTTGCAGATGCGAGCTCGAAACCGCACCGACGATGTGTCCAGTTCGGAAGAACTGCAGAAACAGGTCGTTGTCGACCGGCAGGTAGGTCCCGAAAGGTTGATCCGTACCGGGCTCTCGCCAGATGATTCGTTCAATGTCGGCAGGATCGTACGGGAGCTCCGAATGGCGGATGCCATCCTTCAGGAGTTCGACGGCCAGTTTTTGAGTCTCCCGTGTGCAGAAGACAGGCCCCTTGAAACCCTTGCGGTAGAGGGCTGGAATCAGGCCACTGTGATCCATGTGAGCGTGCGTGAGGATGACGAACTTGATCTCCTTGGGATCGAACGGCCAGTCGGCCTCATTCCAGAAATCCTGAGTCGGCTCACCTTGCTGGATGCCGCAGTCAACCAAAAAACTCCAGTCGCGCGCGGTGTCCTTCATCCAGGTGCATGAACCAGTGACGACACCGAGAGGGCCAAGAAAACGAACTTGCATATTGAACTCCTTGCGGATGTGGTTGAGGGAAAAACTTTGACCACGTCAGGTTAGGAGTTCCGCATCTGCTTTAAACGACCTATGCATCGCTGCGCAGCGATGCATTTTTGATGCAAAAGCACCGCCTCCTGTTAGTCTTCGGGACAAAGGAGTCGGTGATGAACAAATTGATCGAACAAGCCAGGAGCAAGGCCGGATACCAGATCATCCTGGCAAGCCCATCGCCCTGTACGCGCGCGGCATGACCATGCGCGAGATCCAGGGGTTCCTGCGCGAGACCTACGGCACGGACGTCTCGGCCGAATTCATCAGCAGCGTCACCGACGCCGTGATGGCCGAAGTCACCACCTGGCAGGCGCGGCCACTGGAGTCGATGTACCCGGTGGTGTTCTTCGATGCTCTGCGCGTGAAGATCAGAGAGGACGCAGTCGTACGCAACAAGGCCATCTACCTGGCCTTGGGCGTGCTGCCTGACGGCACGCGTGACATTCTGGGCCTGTGGATTGAAGGTACCGAGGGCGCCAAGTTCTGGATGAAGGTGTTCAACGACCTCAAGACCCGTGGCGTGGATGACATCCTGATCGCCGTCACCGATGGCCTCAAGGGCATGCCCGAGGCCCTGGGCGCCGTGTTCCCGGCCACCACGCTGCAGACCTGCATCGTGCACCTGATCCGCAACTCCCTGGACTACGCCAGCTGGAAGGAGCGCAAGACGTTGGCCGCGGCGATCCGCCCGATCTACACGGCGGCCAATGCCGAGGCTGCCCAGGCCGAGCTGGACGCCTTCGAGCAAGGTCCTTGGGGCCGCAAGTTCCCCACGGTGGTGGCGAGCTGGCGCCGTGCCTGGAGCCATGTGATTCCCTTCTTCGCCTTCCCGCCACAGATCAGGCGGGTGATCTACACGACCAACGCCATCGAGAGCATCAATGCGCGCTTGAGAAAAATCATCAAGACGCGCGGGCATTTCCCCAGCGACGATGCCGCCACCAAGTTGATCTGGCTGGCGCTGAGGAACATCACGGCCGACTGGGGCCGGGCGGCCAAGGACTGGAAGGAGGCGATGAACCAATTTGCGATCCTCTACGAAGACCGATTCACGAAAGCTGCTGCGTAGAATGAGCACCGACTTGACCACCGCGTCGCTCGGTTCGTCGCAAGCGCCGACCGACGCCGTGGACAAGTCTTTCAGCGCCTCGAACACAAAAATTCAGACATGCCCAGCCGCAACTGTCCGAACCCAGCCAGCGTTCAGGTTCCAGAAACAACTCAGGTGCTTGAAAGCGATACGCGCCTATCAACATCCGGACGACATTTCGTCATTTGTGCGCGAATGTCTGATTGATGTTTGTCAGCGGACGCCCGCACCTTGAACTGCACCACCACCGCGCCGTCCACCTGGCCGACGGAGGGGATCAGGCCCACGTTCACGCCAAAGCGCTGGCCTTCGTAGGTGGCCATGGGCAGGGCGGCGAAGAAGGCGCCGCCGCGGGCGCGGGAGGGGTAGCCGTTGAGGATGCCGGCCGAGCCCCCGAGTTTCCAGGCGCCGATGATGAGCGGCTGCCAGTTGATGGCGCCGTAATAGGGGGTGTGGCGCACAAACCCGAAGGACGGTTAAGGCGGGGTTTCATGGTTTTATTGATAAAATATGCCTTTAGCCCCCGTGAAATATAAGAAGTTTGCTATAAATATCGTAATCATGAACACGCCCCCCACCACCCACGACACCACCCGCATTGACGACACGCGCATCCGCGCGGTGCGCCCGCTCATGACGCCGGCCCTGCTGGAAGAGGCCCTGCCCGTGCCCGAAGCCGCGCAGGCGCTGGTGGAGCACAGCCGTGCGGCCATCTCGCGCGTGTTGCACGGGGCGGACGACCGGCTCATCGTGGTGGTGGGGCCGTGTTCCATTCACGACCACGACCAGGCCATGGAATACGCCAGGGCGCTGAAGGGCCAGGCCGATGCGCTCCAAGACGAGCTGCTGGTCGTGATGCGCGTCTATTTTGAAAAGCCCCGCACCACCGTGGGCTGGAAGGGCTACATCAACGACCCGCACCTGGACGACAGCTTTGCCATCAACGAGGGCCTGGCGATGGCGCGCCGCCTGCTGCTCGACGTGCTGGCGCTGGGCCTGCCCGTGGGCACCGAGTTTCTGGACCTGCTCTCACCGCAGTTCATCAGCGAGCTGGTGAGCTGGGGCGCCATTGGCGCGCGGACCACCGAAAGCCAGAGCCACCGCCAGCTGGCCAGCGGCCTGAGCTGCCCGGTGGGCTTCAAGAACGGCACCGACGGCGGGGTCAAGGTGGCGACCGACGCCATTCTGGCGGCCCGCGCGTCACACGCCTTCATGGGCATGACCAAGATGGGTCAGGCGGCGATTTTCGAGACCCGCGGCAATGACGACTGCCACGTGATCCTGCGGGGCGGCAAGCAGCCCAACTATGCCAAGGCCGATGTGGACGCGGCTTGCGCCCTGCTCCAGGCCGCGGGCCTGCGCGAGCAGGTGATGATTGACGTGAGCCACGCCAACAGCAGCAAACAGCACGCGCGGCAGATCGTGGTGGCGGCCGAGGTGGCGCAGCAGATGGCCGCGGGCGACGCGCGCATCAGCGGCGTGATGATCGAGAGCCATTTGAACGAGGGCCGCCAGGACATCGTGCCCGGCCAGCCGCTGCGCCACGGGGTGTCGGTCACCGACGCCTGCATCAGTTTTGCGCAGACGGTGCCGGTGCATCGG
>JBGSNW010000335.1:0-5619 GCA_041739435.1 Burkholderiaceae bacterium | reverse complement strand
AGAAGAACTCTTCGGGCTGCCCGACGAGGCTCTCCCGCAGGAGCTCGCCCTGTGGCCCTTCCTTCTCGGACTGGCGGCCATCTTGCTGCTTGTCGACCTTGGGCTTCGACGTCTCGGCCGCCGCCGCGTCTGAATCGGCCGCCTCGTCCGCTTTCTCCGCGCCGTTCCGCGACCGGGCAAGCTTCCGCAATCGAGCGGCCTTCTCGCGGATTCCGGGGATTCCGGGGTGATTCCGGGGACACACAACTAAATATTGTCGCTGCTGACGAGATCTGCTGAAGTCGGGGCATGGCGAGGCTAGCGAGATTGGTGGTTCCGGGGATGCCGCACCACGTAACGCAGCGCGGGAACCGCCGCCAGCAGATGCGCCACGCCCAGTTGCCCCGCCGTGTAGCCCACGTTGTCGCCCGCATTGGCGGCCGTGCCCGCGATGGTGCCGCCAGTACCCAGAAGAACAATTTTTGAAGACATTGCTTGCATTCTTTTAAAAACTGATTAAAAATACAGTTACTGGTTATTCAACCAGTCCAGGTTGCCCAACCCGAAGCCCATCCGCCAACGGCCCACACACCTGGGTGCCGAGTTGCCCACAGGACACAGGAGTCACCATGACCGATGCCCCCAAACTCACCGCCCGCCAGCAACAAATCCTGGACCTCATCCAGAGTGCCATCGCCCGCACGGGCGCACCGCCCACGCGCGCCGAAATCGCCAACGAACTCGGCTTTCGCTCTGCCAATGCGGCCGAAGAACACCTGCAGGCGCTGGCGCGCAAAGGCGTGATCGAACTCGTCAGCGGCACCTCACGCGGCATTCGGCTGCGCAGCGAAACCCTGCGCTCCATCAATGAATCCCGCAACCGGCAATTCTCGCTGCCGCTGCCCGGCCTGGCCCAACTCGCCCTGCCCCTGATCGGACGTGTCGCGGCGGGTTCGCCAATTCTCGCGCAAGAGCATGTCGATCAAACCTATTACGTCGAAAACACGCTGTTCCAGCGCAAACCCGATTACCTGCTCAAGGTGCGGGGCATGTCCATGCGCGACGCCGGCATCATGGACGGCGACCTGCTGGCCGTCATGTCCACCAAAGAGGCCAAGAACGGCCAGATCGTGGTGGCCCGGCTCGGCGACGATGTCACCGTCAAACGTTTCCGTCGCACCAAGGACACCATCGAACTGCTCCCCGAAAACCCCGACTACCAGACCATCGTGGTCGAGCCCGGTGACCCGTTCGAGATCGAGGGCCTCGCCGTCGGCCTGATCCGCAACACGATGCTGATGTGACCCCCACCGTCGTCATGCCACATCGAGCCTTGCAGCCCCTTCTGTCTTTGCCCCTATTGCCTTTTTGATCCGTCCGGTCATCGCGGGTGGCGGGCGTTCGAGAGAACCCCGCGCTGAACCGGTTGTCTGTCAATCCTGCCTGTGTTCAACCTCAACTGCTGGAGTTTTGCATGGGAATCGCCGTACTGACCCTCTCGAACCTGTTTGCGCCACTGCTTGCGGTGCTGTCACGCCTGACCCATCGCCCGTCGGCACGAAACGATATTAATTACATAGCAAACAATCGCCAATCCACGGGGGCTAACAGGGTATTTTTATCAAAAAATGCCACTTCCAGGCCTGTACGGGTGATCCGGCTTGCCGAAACCGGTGGCCGCCCGGATGTGGCGGGTCGCATGGTGATCTCGGGCCGCATGGCCGACGTCTGTGCGGAGCTCGACCGTCTCGAACAACACGCAGCGCGCCACACCCGCTCCTGAAACCTTGCCGCGCGCAAGGCACAATCACGGCATGAATATCGTGATTCTTGACGACTACCAGGACGCCGTACGCAAGCTCCAATGTGCCAGCAAGCTGGAGGCGTTTCCTGCCAAGGTATTTACCAACACCGTCAAGGGCCTGGGACAATTGTCCGTGCGCCTCAAGGATGCCGACGTCATCGTGCTGATTCGCGAGCGCACACACATCACACGCGCCCTCATCGAGAAGCTGCCCAGGCTCAAATTGATTGCCCAGACCGGCAAGGTGGGGAGCCACATCGATCTGGGCGCATGCACCGAGCGCGGCGTGGCGGTGGCCGAAGGCATCGGTTCACCGTTTGCGCCCGCCGAGCTGACCTGGGCGCTCATCATGGCGGCCATGCGGCGCCTGCCTCAGTACATTGGCAACCTCAAACATGGTGCCTGGCAGCAGTCGGGGCTCAAGGCAGCCTCGATGCCACCCAATTTCGGGCTTGGCGTGGTGCTGCGCGGCAGGACGCTTGGCATTTGGGGTTACGGCAAGATCGGGCAGCTGATTGCCAGCTACGGCAAGGTGTTTGGCATGCAGGTGGTGGTGTGGGGCAGCGAAGCGTCACGGACCAGGGCAGTGGAAGACGGGTTGCAGGCGGCTGTCAGCCGTGAAGCGTTTTTCGAGCAGTGCGACGTCATCACACTGCACCTGCGACTCAACGACGCCACCCGCGGCATCGTGACCCTGGACGATTTGTCGCGCATGAAGCCCACCGCCTTGCTGGTGAACACGTCGCGCGCCGAACTTGTGGAGCCGGATGCGCTGATCAGCGCGCTCAACCGGGGTCGACCGGGCATGGCGGCCATTGACGTCTATGAAAACGAACCCACGCTGCAAGGCCATGCCCTGCTGCGCCTCGAAAACTGCATCTGCACGCCTCACATCGGATACGTGGAACACGACAGCTACGAGATTTATTTCGGAGCGGCTTTTGACAACGTGGTGAATTTCATCAAGGGCACTCCGACCAATATCGTCAACCCTGGCGCCTTGCAGGTCCGGCGTTGACCCCGCCATCCTCCCCCTGTCGCTTCGCAGCCCGCAGGGTGAAGGTCGTCCAGTGAGTGTGGCGCAGTCGCCCGGGAAGCCCGATCCTCCAGGCGCGGCGCCCGTGCTGTGGGCCCTGCTTTTTGGCAATTTTGTCATTGGCACGGGCGTCATGGTCGTGCCCGGTACCCTCAACGATATCAGCCAGTCGCTGCAAATCCCGGTGGCCCAGGCGGGCCAGCTCGTCACGGCAGGCGGCATCCTCATGGCGCTGGGCGCACCCACGCTGGCGGCGGTCGTGGCTGGCTGGGACCGTCGCAGGGTGCTGGCGTGGTCGCTGGTCTGGTACGCCCTGCTGCATGCCGTCTGCGCCTTCACCCCGGGATTTGCCAGCCTCATGATCGCACGCGTGCTGGCGATGGTCGCGCCGGCGGTGTTCACGCCCCAGGCCGCCGCGTGTGTGGGTCTTCTGGTTCCTCCGGGCCAGCGCGGACGCGCCATCACTTTCGTCTTCCTGGGCTGGTCGGTTGCGTCCGTGCTGGGGATGCCTCTGGCGGCGTGGGTGGGCGAAACGCTGGGCTGGCGCGCGGCGTTCGGTCTGGTCAGCGTGCTGGCAGCCGTCGGCGCGGCGTGGGTCTGGCGCCGCATGCCCGATGGCGTCAAGCCACCCGCCCTGTCCATGGCGGCGTGGCGCGAAACTCTTTTCTGCGCACCGCTGATGCTTTGTATCGTGGTGACGGTTCTGTATTCTGCCGGGCAGTTCGTATTGTTCGCGTATTTCGCGCCCTACTACAAAGCCCGCCTGGCCGTCACCCCATTGCAGCTGAGTTTTCTTTTTGCCTGGTTTGGCGCATTCGGGTTGCTGGGCAACTGGTGGATGTCGCGCAACATCGATCGCCTGGGGCCTGCGCGCTGCGTTCAAGTCGGCATTGTGCTGATGGCGGTCAGCCTGCTGCTCTGGCCGCTCGGCTCAAGCATGTTGCTGGTGGCCCTGATCACCGTGCCGTGGGCCTTGGGGGGGTTTTCTTCCAACTCAGCCCAACAGGCGCGCCTGGTGGGCATCGCTCCGGCGCTTGCGGCGGCATCGATTGCGCTCAACACTTCAGCCATCTACGCGGGTCAGGCCATCGGCGCCGCGAGTGGCGGATGGCTCGTGGCCCGCGACCGGATGGACCATCTGCATTGGGCCGGGCTGATCGGGGTGGTTTGCGCCATGCTGGTCAGCCTTCAAGCCACCCGCCTGGCGAAACGCCGGGCACGCTAATCCCCAGTGCCTCGCGCATCAGCGTCAGCCCGACAGGCACTACTCAGACCTGCTTACCCGATTTCGGGGCTCCTGCATCGGCGCTGACGCCTTCCTCGAAGTCGAAGTCGATCAGATTCGCGCCGGACACCGGTGGCGCTTCCAGGCTCAGGTCCAGATCGACCGAAGTACCGCGCGCACCTGCATCGCCCTCGGCGGCGTCATCGGACAAATCAATATCGATGCCGATCCGGGGCGATGGCCTGGGCACGGAACGGTCCAGATCACGGTACGCCAGAACCTTGTCCACCGTCGACAGGGGCTGAACCTTGGTCTGGGAAAAGGACGGCGGGCTGGAGTCCATTCCGACCGTCGGCGCGTGGACATGCGGATCGGAAAGCACGAATTCCGGTACGTCCGGCCCCGGCTCAATGACACTCTTGGCGATGGCGTGAAGCAACAGCAATTCGCGATAGGCCTGCGGATCAAACGCTTCTCCGTCACCCGCGCCGGGTTTGCGAAAAATCGACTCCTCGATCACGCCCAACACTTTGGACGAGGGCCACAAAGCTTCGATGCGTGACATCGCAACGGTATAACTTTCGAGCCCCTTGCTCTCCTGGTGGTACTCGTCGAACGTTGGCACCTCGGCGTTGAAGACCCGGTTGAAATCTTCGCGAAGCAGCGCGTATTCTTCCCGGTTGCCGAGCTGGTGATAAATATCGAAAAGATCCAGATAGGCCAGCGCACTGGTGTCCGGATTCTCAAGAATGTGATTGCGCAAAACGGCTATCGCCTGGTCAAATTGCCCCAACGAGACAAAGAAGTCGGCCTGCTGTTGAATGTCGAACAGCTCTTCTGTGTTGACCGCCCGTGCACTGCCCCCAAAGCTGGAGGCAAAATCGGAAGTTTCCAGCCGGGAATTTCCAGCGCTCCATGCATGCAACGGGCTCACAGGCGCGGGGTGTCGAGTTTCAAACCGTGATTCCTCCACCCCCAGATCCAGATCCAGACCATCAGCGCCCGGCCGGAGCTCGGCCGGTGGACTGAACTGGGTGCTTTGGGTCCTGGTAGCCGGACCCAGGGGAGCCGATGCACTCTCGGCCGCGGGTTGCCACCAGACGGCGGAAGCACCACGGCGCAATCGATTCCACAGGTACCCGGCAACAGCCAGTGCCAGAACGAGCACGGCCATCAGTGCATACACCAGACCGTTGGCGTAACGCTGACTTTCAGACTGCTGCAACTGCGTGCGCAAGTCTGCAATACCGGTCTGGGCTCGCAAGGTCTGATCGCGCAACGCCTTGAGGTCTCTTTCAAGATCCTGCAACCGCTGGGCATCGCGCAGCACATCGGTCGGCTGGGCGTTGATGGCGCGCCAGAGCGCAGCCGCCGCCGCTCTTTTGGGGTCGTTGTCCAGGGGTGTGGTCAGCAATTCGGCGGTGGACTTGAGCGCTGGATCACGCTCGGGGGCGAACTCCAGGGGATCAAGGCGCAGCCGTGGCCTGGCAACTTCGGCCGCCGGCTTTTTGCGGACCACCGAGGGGGGGCGTGACGGGGCGAGCGCGGGCGAAGTGCCCGGCCGGGTGCGGGTTG
>JBGSNW010000324.1:0-2527 GCA_041739435.1 Burkholderiaceae bacterium | reverse complement strand
CCAGGCCGATTTGACGTCGGCCGGTGCGCAGCCGGCCAGCACGGCGCCCGCGATCAGGGTCTGCGTCAGCGGCTCGAGCACGATGCCGCGGCCCAGTTCTTCCATGACCACCATGCCCTCGACCGGCCCCATGCCGAGGCCACCGCTGGCTTCGGGGATGTACAGGCCACCCAGGCCGAGTTCCATCAGCTCGCCCCATGCCTCGCGCGAGAAGCCGCCGGTTTTTTCGATGCCGTGGCGGCGCTCGAAGGTGTAGCCCTTGTCGACCCACTTGCGGACGGCGTCGCGCAGTTGTTCCTGGTCGTCGGTGAAATCAAAATCCATGTCGGTCTCCGTGAGTTCCGTTTGTCCTGCGCTGGTCGAAGGTCTTCAGCCCAGAACGGTCTGGGCGACGATGTTGCGTTGCACCTCGTTGCTGCCACCGTAGATGGTGGTCTTGCGCAGGTTGAAGTAAGTGGCCGCCAACGGCGCATTGCCCGGCACCCCACCGGGAAAGTCGCCCTGCCAGCCGGCTTCCATGGCCTCCTTGATGAAGGGCACGCTGTACGGGCCGGCGGCCAGCATCATCAGTTCGCTGTAGCGCTGCTGGATCTCGCTGCCGCGAATCTTGAGCAGGCCGGCGATGTCCAGCGAGTTCTTGCCGGATTTTTCAGCCGACAGCACACGCAGCACCAGCATTTCGAGCGCGACCACGTCCACTTCGAGCCGGGCGATTTCGTCGCGGAAGCGCCCGGCCGCCGGGCCGTCGACCGCCGGGTCGTACACGCCTTCGGCCTTGGCGATGCGTTTGAGGCGCTCGAGTTCGCGTTTGGCGCGGTTCACGTCGGCGATGTTGGTGCGCTCGTGGCTCAGCAAGTGCTTGGCGTAGGTCCAGCCCTTGTTTTCTTCGCCGATCAGGTTTTCAGCGGGCACTTCGACGTTGTCAAACCAGACCTCGTTCACCTCGTGGCCGCCGTCGAGCATGAGGATGGGACGCACGGTGACGCCGGGCGACTTCATGTCGATGAGCAAAAAGCTGATGCCGGTCTGCGGCTTGCCTTCGGTGCTGGTGCGCACCAGGCAGAAAATCCACTCGCCGTACTGGCCCAGCGTGGTCCAGGTTTTCTGGCCGTTGACGATGTAGTGGTTGCCCTGACGCACGGCGCGCGTCTTGAGGCTGGCCAGGTCCGAGCCCGAGCCCGGTTCGCTGTAGCCCTGGCTCCACCAGACTTCACCACTGGCGATGCCGGGCAGAAAACGCTTTTGTTGTTCGGGTGAACCAAAGGCCATGATCACCGGGGCCACCATCACCGGCCCGAACGGCACGACGCGGGGGGCGCCGGCCAGCGCACATTCTTCTTCAAACAGGTGTTTTTGCACCGCGTTCCAGCCGGGACCGCCAAATTCCTTGGGCCAGGCGTGGCCCAGCCAGCCTTTTTTGCCCAGGATTCTGGCCCAGCGCTGCATGTCGTCACGCGTGAGGTGCAGGGCGTTGTGCACCTTGTGGGAAATGTCCTTGGGCAGGTTCTCGGCCACCCAGGCGCGAATGTCTTCCCGGAACTTCTGTTCTTCGGGGGTGAAAGCCAGATCCATAGCGGTCTCTCCAAAATTCGGGGTTCAGGGCAGCGTGGCGGCAGCCGGGCCGCGGGGTTCAGGGGGCTGAATTTGCCAGTTTACGCACGGTCGTTCTATTTTGCCTGTCCGGGCGGCGACAAGCCGAGTTCACTGCACAGTTTTTGCACCGTTTCGCGCAATTGCGCCAGCTCGTTTTCCAGCGTGGTGACGCGGCCTTGCAGGTTGCCGAGTTCGCCCAGCGACACATCGCCGTGGGCCGCCGCCGCAGCAGCGGGTGCGTCCAGCGCGACCTCGCCGCAAAGAAGGTGAGCCCAGCGCTGTTCGCGGGCACCCGGCGCGCGCGGCAGGCGGGCGACCAGCGGGCCGCCTTTGTCCGTCGATCGGTCCTGCAGCTCTTCCAGAAAGGCTTCCACCGATGAAATGTCGGCAAACCGGTGCCAGCGTTCGGTGTTGATGCGCAGTTCGCCCGAGGTCTGGGGGCCGCGCAGCATCAGCAGGCCCAGGATCGCGGCCGACTGCTCGGGCACGCCCAGCACGCGCTGGAAGTTTTGCTCGTACCGCACGACGCGGCTGCCGCTGGCTTCCAGCACCAGGTGCAACAGCTTGAGCGAATCGAGCGCGGCCTGCGCCTGCGCGTCGGTGATTTCCAGGATCGGGTCGCGGCTGGTTTTCTGGTTGCAGCCCAGCACCAGCGAGTTGAGCGTCAGCGGGTAGCTGTCGGGCACGGTGCGTGCCTTTTCCATCAGCGTGCCGAGCACACGGGCTTCAAGGAGGGAGAGGGGGCGAAGGGACATGAGGGGGGTGCGCAGGGGCGGGCGATAATTTCAGACCATGAAGAATATTGTGATTTTGATCTCTGGCGGCGGCTCCAACATGGTGGCCCTTGTGCAGGCCGCCCGACAGCAGGACTGGCCTGGGCGGTTCGGGGCCCGGGTGGCCGCGGTCATCAGCAACCGGCCCGATGCCGGCGGGC
>JBGSNW010000283.1:0-6505 GCA_041739435.1 Burkholderiaceae bacterium | reverse complement strand
CCGGCCTACCCTGGGGGCGTTGTCTAGCGTAGTCGAGCGACGCGTGGTAGCCCGCCATGCCGAGCATGGTCGCCGCCATGCCGATGGCGATGCGCGCCTCGTTCATCATGTGGAACATGCAGCGCAGGCCCTCGCCCGGTTGACCGACCAGGTAGCCGACGGCGCCAGCGCCCTTGCCGTTTTCCATCAGCACCTTGCGACCCAGCAGTTCCATGGCCTGGATGCCGTGCGTGCCTTCGTGGATCATGTTCAGGCGGTTGTCGCGCCAGTACTGTTCGACAGGGAAGTCGCGCGTATAGCCGTAACCACCGTGCACCTGGATCGCCAGGCTGTTGGCCTCCAGGCACCACTCGCTGGGCCAGCTCTTGGCTATGGGGGTGAGCACCTCCAGCAGCAGGCGCGCGTCGTCGGCCTCCTGCGGCGCACCGGTGTGCTGCTCGTCGACCAGGCGCGCGCAGTACAGTTCCAGCGCCAGGGCCCCTTCGCAATAGCTCTTCTGCGCCAGCAGCATGCGCTTGACGTCGGCGTGTTCGACGATGCGCACCTGCGGTGCCGCCGCATCTTTCCCTCCCGCCGCGATGGGCCGCCCCTGGGGCCGGTTCTTCGCATAGTCCAGGCTCGCGTGGTAGCCGGCCATGCCCAGCATGGTGGCCGCCAGGCCCACGCCGATGCGGGCTTCGTTCATCATGTGGAACATGCACTGCAGGCCGCGGCCCGGCTGCCCCACGAGGTAGCCGACGGCGCCCGCTTCGCCCCTGACGGGGTACTTGCCCTCGCCGAAGTTGAGCAGCGTGTTGGTGGTGCCGCGCCAGCCACACTTGTGGTTCAGGCCTGCCAGCGCCACGTCGTTGCGTTCACCGGTGAGCCGGCCTTCGGTGTCCACCAGCTTCTTGGGCACGATGAAGAGCGAGATGCCTTTCACGCCTGGGATGAGCTTGCCGTGCTCGTCCGGAATCTTGGCCAGCACCAGGTGGATGATGTTCTCGGTCAGTTCGTGTTCGCCGGCCGAGATCCACATCTTGTTGCCCTTGAGGCGGTAGCGCGGGCCCAGCGGATCGTCTTCAAAGCCCGGCCCATCGGGCAGCGCGCGGGTCGTGATGTCCGACAGCGAGGAGCCGGCCTGCGGCTCGCTCAGGCACATGGTGCCGGCGAACCGCCCGCTGAATTCGTTGCGAGCGAAAACTTCCCTTTGCGCCGGCGTGCCGTGCACCTGGAGCAGGTTGGCGTTGCCCTTGGTCAGCAGGCTGGAGCCGATGCTGACCGATGCCATGGCAAAAAAACTGTTGGCCGCGGCCTCGATCGTGTAGGGCAGCTGCATCCCGCCGTCGTCGTAATCCTGGGCGGCGCTGAGCATGCCGGAGGCGGCATACGCGCGGTGCGCTTCCAGCGTGGCCTGGGGCAGGATCACCTTCTCGCCGTCAAAGCGGGGTTCCTCGGTGTCCACAAGGCGGTTGAACGGTGCGTATTTTTCGCGGGCAATACGCTCGCAGGTGTCGAGCACGGCGTTAAAGGTTTCGCGGGAATGGTCGGCAAAACGTGCGCGCCCTGTCAACGAACCGGCCTGCAGCCAGTCGTACAGCAAAAAATCCAGCGTGGGGCGAAAACTCATGGAGCGGTCATTGAAGAAGAGTCGGAAACACGGGCAATGGTGCCCTGCGCCAGCGCGCAAAGTTTTTCCTGCCCGTCCTGGACAGCAAACACTTCGCACACGCAGACCGCCTGCGACCGGCCCGCGTGCGCGGCCCGCGCCCGGGCGATGAGCCGCTGTCCGACGGCCGGGCGGATGTAGTTGATCTTGAATTCGGAGGTCAGAACCGGGACACGCAAGGCCGTGCCACCCGCGAACGTCAGTGCGTTGTCGGCCAAGTAGCTGACAACGCCGCCGTGGGCAAATCCATTCTGCTGCAGCAGAACGTCCCGGATCGGAACGTGCAGTTCAACCCGGCCGGGTTCCAGCGCATGCAGTTCAGCGCCCAGCAGGGTGCTGAATGCCTGAGAGGCCAGGACCTCCCGCCCCATGCGCAAAAACGCTTCAGGAGAAACGCCGGTGTCGTCGGCCACGCTCACAACACCTCGAACACACCCGCCGCGCCCATGCCGCCGCCAATGCACATGGTGACCACCACGCGTTTGGCGCCACGGCGTTTGCCTTCGATCAGCGCGTGCCCCGTCAGGCGCTGGCCGCTCACGCCGTAGGGATGGCCCACGGCGATGGCGCCGCCGTTGACGTTGAGGCGGTCCGCCGGGATGCCCAGCTTGTCGCGGCAATACAGCACCTGAACGGCAAACGCCTCGTTGAGCTCCCACAGGTCAATGTCGTTCACGCCCAGGCCCAGGCGCTTGAGCGCCTTGGGGATGGCGTACACCGGGCCAATGCCCATTTCGTCGGGTTCGCAGCCGGCCACCGCAAAACCGAGGAAGCGGCCCAAGGGCTTGAGCCCCTTCTTGCTGGCCAGCTCTTCGCTCATCACCACACAGGCGCCCGCGCCATCCGAGAACTGGCTCGCGTTGCCGGCCGAAACCAGGCCACCGGGCATCGCGGGCTTGATGCCGCTGATGCCTTCCCGGGTGGTGCCGGGGCGAATGCCTTCGTCGTTCGCGACCGTGACTTCCTTGGTACGCAAGCCCATGACCGGGTCGGCCACGCCGGCCTGCACGGTGATGGGTGCAATTTCGTCCTTGAAGCGGCCCGCTTCGAGCGCCGCCGTGGCCCGTTGCTGGCTGGCCGCGCCGTACTCGTCCATGGCATCGCGGCCGATGTTGTAGCGCTTGGCCACCTGCTCGGCGGTCTGCAGCATGTTCCAGTAGATTTCGGGCTTGATTTTCTCGAGCGACGGGTCGCGCAGCATGTGGATATTCATTTCCTGCTGCACACACGAAATGCTCTCCACGCCCCCGGCCACAAAAATATCACCCTCGCCGGCCATCACGCGCTGCGCCGCCAGCGCGATGCTCTGCAGCCCCGACGAGCAAAAACGGTTGACGGTCATGCCCGACACGGTGATGGGGCAACCGGCCTTGAGGGCAATCTGCCGGGCGATGTTGGCGCCGGTGGCGCCCTCGGGGTTGGCGCAGCCCATGATGACGTCTTCCACCTCGCCCGCGTCGATGCCGGCGCGCTGGATGGCATGCTGCACGGCATGGCCGCCGAGCGTGGCGCCATGGGTCATGTTGAAGGCACCCTTCCAGCTCTTGGCGAGCGGCGTGCGGGCGGTGGAAACGATGACGGCCTTGGTCATGGGAACTCCTGAGGGGGGATGGTTGGACGGGTCACCGCGCCGCGCTCTGGGTCAGCAGGCGGTGGTAAAAACGGATCAGCTCGGCCAGGTTGGCCGACGCAATGCGCTCGTTGGTGCCGTGGAAGCGCGCCAGATCTTCGGGCCTGGCGCGCACGGGCGAGAAGCGGTAAATATGGTCGCTGACGGCCTGGAAGTGGCGGGAATCGGTGGCGGCGATCATCAGGCCCGGGGCCACGATGGTGCCGGGGAAAACTTCACGCACGGTGCGCTCGATCAATCGGTAGGAAGACGATTCGGTGGGCGACACCGGTGACGGCTCCGCCGAGCCCGGCAGCGCCATCAGCTCGAACCGGTCGCTGCCCAGGCGGGCTTTCACGTGTTCGGTAATGTCGGCCCGGGTGTCGCCTGGCAGCAGCCGGAAGTTGACCGTGGCCTCGGCCACGCCGGGCAGCACGTTGTCCTTGTTGCCGGCATGCACCACCGTGAGTGCCGTGGTGGTGCGCAGCATGGCGTTGGTGCTGGCGCCCTTTTCCAGCTGGGCCCGCACCACGGGCCCGAACAGCCACAGATTGGACAGCGCGACGCGGCCAAAGCCAGTCATTTCGGGGGCCACGGTGTCGAACATCTCACGGGCCACGCCGCGAATGGACGCGGGCAGTTGATCGTCCTCCAGGCGGCGCAGCGCGGCACTCATCATGGCGATGGCGCTCGTGCCCTTGGGCGGCGGCATGGACGAATGCCCCGGCGTGGCCGGCACGCGCAGCACCACCGACAAATACCCCTTCTCGGCGATGCCCACCAGCGCGGCCGGCTTGCCCAGGCCCGGCATGATGCCGTCGGTGATCAACAGGCCTTCGTCGATCACGAAGTCGAGCCTGACGCCGCGCGACTGCAGCAGTTTCGCAATGACCTCGGCGCCCCGTGTGCCACCGACTTCCTCGTCGTGGCCGAACGCGAGATAAATGGTTTGCCGCGGCTGGAAGCCGCTGGCGGCCAACATTTCAATGGCTTCCATCTGCGCGATCAGGTTGCCTTTGTCGTCCCACGCCCCGCGTCCCCAGACAAAACCGTCCTTGATCTCGCCGGCGAACGGCTCGGCCTGCCAGTCTTTTTCGGTGCCGGGCGCAATGGGCACCACGTCCTGGTGCGCCATCAACAGGATGGGTTGGGCTTGCGCGTCGGTGCCTTTCCAGGTGTAGAGCAGGCTCAGGTCGCCCACGGTTTCGCGGGCCAGCACGGCATGCGCGCGCGGGTAGCGTTGCTGCAGGTAGTCGTGCAGGCGGCGAAACTCGTCGGCATTCAGCGTGGGTTCGGCATAACTGGAGATGGTCTTGAAGCGGATCGCACCGGCCAGCCGTTCAGCAGCGGCCTTCTCGTCCACGGCGAGCGCCGGCGCCGGGGGCACGTCCACCTGACGCGAGCCCTGGCGCAGGGTGTTCAAGCCCACGATCACCACCAGAAGCAGGATCAGGCCGATGAGCCCCCAGACGATGCGCTTGACCATGATCGCCAATCGCCCCGCAACGGTCAGTTGAAGGTCTTGCCTTCGGCGGCCAGACGGGCCAACAGCGGCGCCGGTTGCCAGAACCCGGCGTCGTCATGCGGGTTTTTCGCAAACTGCTGCATGCTCTGCACCACGTTGAACAGGCCCACCTGATCGGCGTACAGCATCGGGCCACCACGGTGGATCGGGAAACCGTAGCCGGTGAGGTACACCATGTCGATGTCGCTGGCCCGGGACGCAATGCCTTCTTCCAGAATGTGCGCGGCCTCGTTGACAAGCGCATACACCAGCCGTTTGACGATCTCGTCGTCCGGGATCTTGCGCGGCTGGATGCCGAGTTCGGCGCGGTGTTTCTCGATCATCTCGACCACCAGCGCGCTGGGAATGGCATCGCGTTTGCCCGCCTGGTAGTCGTACCAGCCGGCACCGGTTTTCTGGCCAAAGCGACCGAGTTCGCACAGCTTGTCGGCGGTGCGGCTGTACAGCATGTTCGGCCGCTCCTGGGCGCGGCGCTTGCGGATGGCCCAGCCGATGTCGTTGCCGGCCAGGTCGCCCATGCGGAACGGCCCCATCGCGAAGCCGAACCTCTCGATCGCCTTGTCCACCTGCGCAGGCGTGCAGCCTTCGTCCAGCAGGAAGCCGGCCTGGCGGCTGTACTGCTCGATCATGCGATTGCCGATGAAGCCGTCGCACACGCCAGAGACCACCGCGGTCTTGCGGATCTTCTTGGCCACGCTCATCACCGTGGCCAGCACGTCCTTGGCGGTCTTCCCGCCACGCACCACCTCCAGCAGCTTCATCACGTTAGCCGGGCTGAAGAAATGCATGCCGACCACGTCCTGCGGGCGCTTGGTGAAGGCAGCGATCTTGTCGACGTCGAGCGTGCTGGTGTTGCTGGCCAGGATTGCGCCGGGCTTCATCACCTCGTCCAGCGTCTTGAAGACCTTCTCCTTGACGCCCATCTCCTCGAACACCGCCTCGATCACCAGGTCGGCGTCCTTGATGGCGTCGTAGGCCAGCGTGGTTGACAACAGCGCCATGCGCTGCTCGTACTTGTCCTGCTTGAGCTTGCCGCGCTTGACCTGCGATTCGTAGTTCTTGCGCATCACGCCGATGCCGCGGTCCAGCGCATCCTGCTTCATCTCGAGGATGGTCACCGGGATGCCGGCGTTGAGGAAGTTCATCGAGATGCCGCCACCCATGGTGCCGGCGCCGATGACGGCCACCTTCTCGATCTTGCGCTGCGGCGTGTCCTCGGGCACATCGGGTATCTTGCTGGCGGCGCGCTCGCCGAAGAAGGCATTGCGCAGCGCCTTGCTCTCGGGCGTCATCATCAGCGCCAGGAAGGTGTCGCGCTCGGCGCGCATGCCGTCCTCGAACTTCGACGACGTGACCGCGGCCTCGACACAATCGACGCACTTGGCCGGCGCCGGGAAGTTCTTCGCCATCGCCTTGACGGTGTTGCGCGCGAACGCGAAGTACGCGTCGGGGTTCGCATGCCTGGCCTTCAGGTTGCGCACCAGCGGCAGCGGGCGTTGATCTGCAATTTCGGTCGCGAAGGCCAGCGCGCCAGCCATCAGCTCGCCATCGATCAGCTTGTCGAACAGCTTCTGCCCGGGGATCGCGGCCAGCATCTCGCTCTTCACCGGATCGCCGGTGACGATCATGTTCAGCGCGGTCTCCACGCCCAGCACGCGCGGCAGCCGCTGCGTGCCCCCGGCACCCGGTACCAGGCCGAGCTTGACCTCGGGCAGCGCCACCT
>JBGSNW010000282.1:0-3252 GCA_041739435.1 Burkholderiaceae bacterium | reverse complement strand
TCCGCCCCCGCGCCGTTGCGCAGCGGCACCTTCAAGTCCGCCGAGGGTGACGTTGTGCTGATTCGCGGCACCACCCGCATCCAACTGGCGCCGGGTGCCGCGCTGGATGTGGGAGACCGTATCGCCACCGGCGAAACCGGCTCTGCGGTGGTCACGCTGCGCGACGCCACCGTGCTGACGATCGGGCCCAATTCGGTGGTCGATCTTTCGCGCTTCGGTTTCGAGCCCACAACCCAGCGCGGCGAATTTCTGGTGAATCTGCTGGAAGGCACGGTCCGGGTGATCACCGGCCTGCTGGGGCGGATCAACCCCGATCTTTTCAAGGTTCATACCCCCACGTCGGTGGTGGGCGTGCGTGGAACCGACTTCATCGTCGAAGCCGCGCCCAACCCCAACGTTCGAAAGGCCCTGCCATGAAGCCTTGTGCCCCCATCCGCCACGCCCTTCTGGTGCTGGCCGCCTCGGGCCTCGCGGTGCTGGCCGGTTGTGCCGGACCCACGTCACGCGTGGTGTTGCTGCCCCAGGCGAAAGCCAGCGCTGTTGAAGTCAAGGTTGGCAACCAGACCCAGGTGCTGGACCGCGCCTACCAGGTGGCCGCCGTCAGCACCGCTGGCGAAATCTCGGTGGACACCACCACGGCGGAAGATGTACGCGCACAGTTTCCACAGCTTTTGCTTCGTCAGCCCGCGCCAGAGCAACGTTTTCTGCTCTACTTTCAACCCGGCGGTTCGCAGCTGACGATCGAATCCGAAGCGCAGCTGGCCGAAGTGGTGGCGGTCGCGAGCGCTCGCCCCGGGGGGGAAATCATCGTGATCGGCCACACCGACCGCGTGGGCCCACTGGAGGCCAACGACACGCTGTCGCGCCAGCGCGCTGCCGTCATCCGTGAATTGCTCGTGGCACGTGGCTTTTCGGCGGCACTGGTCGAGGCCGTGGGCCGCGGCGAACGCGAGCCACTGGTGGTCACCGAAGACGAAGTGGACGAGCCCCAAAACCGGCGCGCGGAAATCGTGGTCCGATAAGGCAACCACCAACACCCGATTCAGGTTGCGGCCGTCTGCGGCAGTCTGAACACGCTGACCAACTCCACCAGCCGCGTGGTCTGGAGATTCAGACTCTGGGCAGCTTCGGCCGACTCTTCCACCAATGCAGCATTCTGCTGCGTGACCTGATCGATCTGCGACAGCGCGCTGTTGACCTGTTTCATGCCTTCGCCTTCTTCAGAAGTGGCGGTGGAAATGCCACCGATCAGGGCTGCCACCTGATGAACGTTGTCAACAATGTCGCTCATGGACGCACCGGCTTCATGAACCAGCCGCTCCCCCTGCTCCACCTTCCCGACACTGCCTTCGATCAGGGCCTTGATTTCCTTGGCGGCTTCGGCGCTGCGGTGCGCCAGACTGCGCACTTCGCTGGCCACCACGGCAAAACCCCGCCCCTGTTCGCCGGCGCGCGCGGCCTCCACCGCGGCGTTCAGTGCAAGGATGTTGGTCTGAAAGGCGATGCCATCGATCACCCCGATGATCTCGCCGATGCGTCGGCTGCTGGCCGTGATCTCACCCATGGTGGTCACCACACGGGCCACCAGTTCGCCCCCCTGGGTGGCCACCTCGCGGGCCTTGCCCACCAGCTCGTTGGCGGCGAGTGCGCTGTCGGCGCTGCTGGTCACGGTGGCCGTCAACTGCTCCATGGTTGCCACGGTCTCTTCCAGGCTGGCGGCCTGTTCGCTGGTCCGCTGACTCAGGTCGGAAGCCCCTGCCGCAATCTGACTCGCTCCCGCCGCCAGTTCTCCGCTGCTGGCGCGCACCGTGCCCACCACCTCGCTGAGCCGATGGTTCATCGTCCCCAGCGCCCGCAGGAGCCGCCCCGGCTCACCACCGGTATCCACCTGGATTCTGGAAGTCAGGTCGCCGGCCGCCACGGCTTCGGCCAGGTCAACCGCCCGGCCAATGGGGCGGCTGATGCCGCGGGCGATCCACAGGCCCAGACTCAGGGCGATCACGATGGCCGCGACATTGATCGCGATCATCTCCACAAAACTGCGTTGCGCGGTCTGCTGGGACGCCACATGGAAAAGACGGCCACGCTCCTGGGCCCAGCCTTTCAAAACCTGGACCGACGCGCTCAATTCGCTCACCCGCGCTGCCCCCCTCCTCGCGCGTGATGACAGCGGCCTCCTGCGTTTTGCCCGCCAGGCTCAATTCAATGACACGATCCCGCACCGGCTTCCAGGAAGATATCTTCTGGTCAATGTTCTGCACCATTTCCCTGGGGCCCAGAAACGCAGCCGCCACCCGCTCCATGTTGTTTCGGACTTGCACCTCCAGGGCGTCCACCGCGCTGGATGCTTTTTGCACAGCCTCGGGCGAGGTGGCCAGGGCAACGTCCTTCATGTTGCGATGCATGCGAACCAGGTCGCCGTCCACCATCAGGATCGCCTGCGTCACCGCCATGGGATGCCGGTACAGTTTTTCGGTGTTGTCGGCCAACACCCGCATCTGACCCAGCGCCATGACACCAGACGCCGCCATCAACACGGCCACCGCGCCAAAAGCCAGCAACAGGCGCCCACGGATGGACATGTTTTCAAATGACTGCATTTCAGTTTCCCCTGCTGGATTGGATGGCTTTACTCGGTATCGGCTTCACGGTGCCAGACACGAGAGAGAATAAGTACCAATTGGTCCGGAAAAATTACCCATAAAAGGACCTTTCAGTCCTCAATTTCAGCCTTTCGCCAGTTCCTTGATCCGTCCGGCTTCTTGGCTGGGACAATTCGGGCATGATCGCGGCCCTATGAAAAATTTCGCGCGCAACGCGACGCTGGTGGTGTGGGTCCTGTTCAGCGTGTCAGACCCCGGCTTGGCATTCGAGAACACCCTGGCCCAGCGGGTTCAAGCCTGTACCGCCTGCCACGGCGACCAGGGCCGTGCGGGGCCCGATGGTTATTACCCGCGCCTGGCGGGCAAGCCTGCGGGCTATCTGTTCAACCAGCTCGTGAATTTTCGCGACGGGCGACGCCACTACGGCCTGATGACGGGCATGGTCGACCGGTTGTCCGACGCCTACCTGCAAGAGATAGCAGATCATTTCGCCGCGCTGGACATCCCCTACCCGGCCCCCAGCATTCAGCCGCTGTCCGAGGCGCAACGCGAACGCGGAGCCATGTTGGCGCGGCAAGGGGACGCGCAGGCTCAACTGCCGGCCTGTGCGGCCTGCCACGGTCGCGCGCTCACCGGCGTGGCGCCCCAG
>JBGSNW010000261.1:0-2428 GCA_041739435.1 Burkholderiaceae bacterium | reverse complement strand
CGGCATGAGCCAAAGATGGGGGAAAAGCCCCCGATAGGCTCGAAAACACCTGCAAGAGCCGATGGAAAATTCATTCGATTCGCAATTTCAACAAGATCACGGTCATGGGTCGCTTTGGCGGCTACTTGATCAGTGATTCCTAAGAATTGGGCGCCCCGGGTGCATCGGGTGGTGCCTGGGTGTGCTTGATGAACAACTGCGCGGCCCAGATGCCCAGTTCATACAGCAGGATCATCGGGATGGCCAGCGCCAGTTGCGACACCACGTCGGGCGGCGTCACGATGGCGGCAATCACAAACGCCAGCACCACAAAGTAGCCCCGGTATTCCTTGAGCTTTTCGACGCTGACAATGCGCATGCGCGCCAGCACGATGACCACGATCGGCACCTCGAACGTCAGACCGAACGCCAGGAACATGGACAACACGAAGCTCAGGTAAGCCTCGATATCCGGGGCCGCGGTGATGCTCTTGGGCGCAAAACCCTGGATGAACTTGAACACCTGGCCGAACACGAAAAAATAGCAGAACGCCACGCCCACAAAAAACAGCAGGGTGCTGGACACCACCAGCGGCAGCACCAGCTTTTTCTCGTGGGTGTAGAGCCCCGGCGCGACAAACGACCAGACCTGCCACAGCACCACGGGCAGCGCAATCAGGAAGCCCGCCATCAGCATGATCTTGAGCGGCACCAGAAACGGCGAGATCACCGACGTGGCGATCAGCGTGGCGCCCTTGGGCAAATGCGCCACCAGCGGCGCGGCCAGCATGTCGTAGAGCTCGCCGGGCCCCGGGTAGATGGCCAGCACGGCCGTGGCCACCCCCACCGCGATGAACGCCTTGATGAGACGGTCGCGCAGCTCCACCAGATGCTGCACAAACGGCTGCTCGGTGCCTGCGAGTTCGTCTTCTTTGTTTTGGGGATCGGACATCTTGGAGGAGAGGCTCAGCGTTGCGGAGGGTCGCGGCGGATCGGGTGACGGCGGATCTTCAAGTGGAAAAGGTTGGCAATGATGGCACAGGGGCCGCCCCTGGCAGGACCGTGGCCCGGCACGGCGTCCGGCCTCAACTGACCTTGTGAGGCCGGTAACGGGCCACCCGCGCCGCGCCCGACAGCGCCTTGGTACGCACCCCGTTGCGGGCCTTGTACCACTGCGGCATGGCGCCCTGCTTGATGCGCCACTTCTTGTCGGGCCGCCTGTATTGGGGGTAGTACACCGTGGGCGAAAAATCGTCCAGCGTCGGCTGCGCGCCCGCCTCGCCCGCGGCGACGGCCAGGTCTTTTTCGAAGTCGCTCGCGTTGGTCTGGATGGTCTGCTCGACGTCGCGCGCGGCAGTCTCCATCGTTTCCTTCATTTTCTTGAGCTCGTCCAGCTCCATGGAGCGGTTGACCTCGGCCTTGACGTCGGCCACGTAACGCTGGGCCTTGCCCAGCAGGGTGCCCATGGTGCGCGCCACACGAGGCAGCTTCTCCGGCCCGATGACAATCAATGCCACCGCGCCAATCAGCGCCATCTTGGAAAGACCAAGATCAATCACGACTTCTGCTTGGCTTCCACGTCGATGGTGGTCTTGTCGACCGTGGCGGTGTTGGCGACCTGCGCGGGCGGTTTTTCCTCGGCCGCGCTGGATGCACCGTCTTTCATGCCATCCTTGAAGCCCTTGACGGCACCGCCCAGGTCGGAGCCCATGTTCTTGAGCTTCTTGGTGCCGAACACCATCACCACGATCAGCAGCACGATCAGCCAGTGCCAAATGGAAAATGTACCCATGGATTTCTCCTAACGAATGGTGTCGATTCTAAGTGGGATGCGATTCCCACAAAACTGCGGGTCTTGGCCCTAGCCGCGCAGCCAGGGGCGCGGGCCGCCCATCACGTGCATGTGCAGGTGATGCACCTCCTGCCCGCCTTCGGCGCCCGTGTTGGTCACGATGCGGAAGCCCCCCTCGGGGTACGGACGGCAGCCGTTTTCCATGGCCAGCCTGGGCGCCAGGGTCATCATGCGACCCAGCAGCGGCGCGTGCTCGGGGCCCGCCTGCGCCATCGAAGGGATGTGCGTCTTGGGCACCAGAAGGAAGTGCACGGGCGCCCATGGCGCAATGTCGTGAAAAGCAAATATCTCTTCGTCTTCGTAAACTTTTTTCGACGGGATCTTGCCCGCGATGATCTTGCAGAAGATGCAGTTGTCGTCGTGCATGGCTTGGCTCACAGTTGGGGAAGGCGGCCGTCGGCGAAGCGCAGCCAGCCCTTGATGCAGCGGTACAGGTACCACAGGCCGATGATGGCATACGCCAGCGCACCGGGCAGTCCGAACAACAGCCACAGCGGGCTGCACACCACCAGCCACAGCACCGTCCACCAGAAGGTGCTGATCATGTAGCCGTGGTGCGCCCTGTAGGTGGCGTCCGGCTCGTCGCCGCGGCGGATG
>JBGSNW010000166.1:0-1760 GCA_041739435.1 Burkholderiaceae bacterium | reverse complement strand
GCCCAGCATGCCGAGAAATTTCTTGTCCGAGGCCGGGTAGGCGCCCAGCCCCATGAGCGTGTTGGTAACCGGGTACCCCAGCATGTCCACCAGCGTGCGCAGTTCCTGGGTGGCGTTGCCCAGCAACACGCCGCCGCCGGTATAGATATAAGGCCGCTTGGCCGTCATCAGCAGTTGCAGTGCCTTGCGGATCTGCCCGCCGTGGCCTTTGCGCACCGGGTTGTACGAGCGCATGGACACGGTCTCGGGGTAGCCGGTGTACGCCGTCTTGTTGAACGACACGTCTTTCGGAATGTCCACCACCACGGGACCAGGACGGCCGCTGCGCGCGATATGGAAAGCCTTTTTCATGACTTCGGCGATGTGACGCACGTCTTTGACCAAAAAGTTGTGCTTCACGATCGGGCGGGTGATGCCCACGGTGTCGCATTCCTGAAACGCATCGAGGCCGATGGCGGCGGTCGGCACCTGCCCGGTGATGATCACCATCGGGATGCTGTCCATGTAGGCCGTGGCAATGCCGGTGACCGCGTTGGTCACGCCGGGGCCGGAGGTAACCAGCGCCACGCCCACATCGCCGGTGGCGCGCGCGTAGCCGTCGGCGGCATGCACGGCCGCCTGCTCATGGCGCACCAGCACGTGCTGGATGGTGTCTTGTTTGTAGAACGCGTCGTAGATGTGCAGGACGGCGCCACCGGGATAGCCCCAGATGTATTTGACGTTCTCGGCCTGCAGGGCCTTGACGAGGATTTCAGCGCCGCGGAGTTCTTGCGACGGGTTTTGTGCAGATGCTGCAGCGGCGGAAGTGATTTCCGCGGATGTGATTTCCATGACCAACCTTTGTGAATTTCTCTGACGAAAAACCTTGGGTGCCCCTCCGCCGCGCCCTTGTGGGGCCGCCTTGGGACTTGAGGCCAAAGCCATGGGCGAACTGCTTGTTTCGCCGGGCTGTGACCCGTTTGCCGATAAAAGTGCAGCGCGCATTATCGCACTGCAACATCACTATCGTGCTGCCGTTGATACAAAAATATTGCACCCCGATGCGATAATCCGCGCCGAAAGCCCTCTCAAAGGGCGCAGCCCTGACGGCAAGAACCTTCGTTGCGGACCATCCCGACCGCTTCCATCGGCGCACCTGGCAACCTCACTTGGCCTCCGAAGAAGAACTCACCGATTTCCTCAAAAGCGTCGAACGCCGGGCTTTCAAGCGGTCGGTTTATCACGTGCGCGACGAGGAAGCAGCCCTGGACATTGTGCAGGAAAGCATGATGAAACTGGCCGAGCACTATGCGGACAAGCCTCTGGCCGAGCTGCCCATGCTGTTCCAGCGCATCCTCGCCAATTGCACACTGGACTGGTTCCGCCGCCGCAAGACGCGCAACGCCCTGTTCTCCAATCTGAGCGACTTTGAATCGGCTGGCGAGGACGGAGATTTTGATCTTCTGGAAACTTTGGAGGCCGTGGACGGCTCAGAACAGTCCGAAAGTGCCGAAAACAGTCTCAGCCGGGCACAAATCCTGCTGATGATCGAATTGGAAATCCAGGCCTTGCCAGGCCGTCAACGAGAAGCGTTCCTCATGCGTTACTGGGAAGAGATGGACGTGGCAGAAACCGCTGCGGCCATGGGCTGCTCGGAAGGCAGTGTCAAAACGCACTGTTCGCGCGCAGTTCAGGCCCTCGCCAGAGCGCTGAAGGCCAAAGGGATCGAACCATGACAAATTCACGACAACATCAAGCCCAGGTGCAGCTGGACCGCTACG
>JBGSNW010000156.1:0-14423 GCA_041739435.1 Burkholderiaceae bacterium | reverse complement strand
CGCTACTTGCACGGCAAGCCGCACAGCATCGACACCGTGGTGCTGTCCACCCAGCACACGCCCGACATGGCCGAGGAAGTGAACGGCCGCCGGCAGATGAAGCAGTCGGCCATCGACGCCATCATCGAGGACATCATCCAGCCGATCCTGCCCAAGGAATTGATCAAGGGCGACATCAATTATCTGGTCAATCCGACCGGCTGTTTCGAAATTGGCGGCCCACACGGCGATGCCGGCCTGACCGGGCGCAAGATCATCGTCGACACCTATGGCGGCGCGGCGCCGCACGGCGGCGGTGCGTTCTCCGGCAAGGATCCGTCCAAGGTCGACCGCTCGGCTGCCTATGCCGCCCGCTACGTGGCCAAGAACATCGTCGCTGCCGGCCTGGCCAGCAAGTGCCTGGTGCAAGTCAGCTACGCCATCGGCGTTGCCCACCCGACCTCGGTGATGGTCGAGACCTATGGCACCGGCAAGGTTTCCAACGAAAAACTCACCGAACTGGTGCGCGCCCACTTCGACCTGCGCCCCAAGGGCATAGTCCGGATGCTCGACCTGCTGCGCCCGATTTACAGGAAGACTGCGGCCTACGGCCACTTTGGGCGCGACGAGCCGGAATTTACCTGGGAAGCGACCGACAAGGCCGAGGCGCTGAAAGCGGCCGCCGGAGTTTAACCGCCCTCTCCCGCGCTGCCGCGCACCCCTCCCCCAGGGGGAGGGGCTGGGGGAGAGGGCGAGCGCCGCTCGATATGACATGCCACAGTTGATTCTCCTCCCCGACAAGGAACGCCCCCAGTTCCGCCGCCATCCGTGGGTGTTCGCCACGGCGGTCGGCCGCCTGGAGGGCAAGGTACGACCGGGCGATACAGTCGAGGTATTGTCGGACAAGCTGAAGCACCTCGGTCGAGCCGCCTACAGCCCGGACTCGCCTGTGCGGGCGCGCATGTGGACCTTCGACCCCGACGAATCGATCGACGACGTCTTCTTCAAGCGCCGCGTCGCCCTATCGGTGGCGCGGCGGCGCACCCTGCCAGAGCTGGCCCACCAGGACGGGGTGCGACTGATCCACGGCGAATCGGACGGCCTGCCCGGCGTGATCGCCGACCGCTATGGCGACACAGTGGTGATCCAGCTCACCTCGGCCGGGGCCGACAAGTGGCGCAAGGCCATCGTCGCTGCACTGGTCAGGGAAACCGGCTGCGTGCGGGTGTACGAGCGATCCGATTCCGACGTGCGCGGCCTGGATGGCCTTGCGCCGGTGACCGGTTGGGTACATGGCGAGGCGCCTGCCGAAACGGTCAGCATCCTGGAAAACGGCATCCGCCTCGGCATCGATTTCGAAGCTGGCCACAAGACCGGTTTCTATCTCGACCAGCGCGACAACCGCAAACTGTTGGGTGGGCTGAGCCAAGGTCGGACGGTGCTCAACTGCTTCTGCTACACCGGTGGTTTTTCGCTGCAGGCCCTGGCCGGCGGCGCCCCCCATGTGTTGTCCATCGATGCTTCCGGACCGGCTCTGGCGCAGGCGAGTGCCAACTTGGCACTGAACCCGAACCTGCCGGCGGACCGGGCGGAATGGCTGGAAGCCGACGTGTTCGAGGCGCTGCGGACCTTTCGCAAGGAAGGCCGACTATTCGACCGCATCGTGCTCGACCCGCCCAAGTTCGCGCCCACGGTGGCCCACGCCGAACGCGCCGCGCGCGCCTACAAGGACATCAACCGCCTGGCCTTCAAGCTGCTGGAGCCGGGTGGCGTGCTGTTCACCTACTCGTGCTCGGGGGGCATCAGCGCCGACCTGTTCCACAAGATCGTGGCCTCGGCCGGCATCGACGCGGGGGTGGACGGCTACATTGGCGAGCGCCTGTCGGGCGCGCCCGACCATCCCATGACCATCGATTTTCCCGAGGGCGAGTACCTCAAGGGGCTGGTGATCGTCCGCAAACCCGAAATTTGAATAAAAATGGCCATCAGCCCCCGTGGAATGGTCATTGTTTGCTATTGATAATGTAGTATTCTTGCACCAAATCCCCTGCCCCGAGGGGTTGCTGCACGGCTTGCGGGGCCGCCCTTGTATTGCCCGCTAAACTCCCCATCTTCCGTCTTTGGCCGACGCCCCGGCGCCCGCCGCCGCGCGTGCGCCCCGACACCACTGGAACCATCATGAGTCTCATCCCCGCCACCATCCTCACCGGCTTTCTGGGCTCGGGCAAAACCACGCTGCTCAAGCGCATCCTCAGCGAAGCCCACGGGCAGAAGATCGCCGTCATCGAGAACGAATTTGGCGAGGAAAACATCGACAACGACATCCTGGTGACCGAGTCGAAAGAACAGATTGTCCAGATGAGCAACGGCTGCATCTGCTGCACCATCCGCGAAGACCTGCGTGAGGCCCTGCAGCTGCTGGCCGCCAAAAAGCGCAAGGGCCTGCTCGACTTTGACCGCGTGGTGATCGAAACCACCGGCCTGGCCGACCCGGGCCCCGTGGCGCAGACCTTCTTCATGGACGAGGAAATTGCCGAGAGCTACCTGCTTGACTCCATCCTCACGCTGGTGGACGCCAAACACGCCGCCACCCAGCTCAACGACCGCCAGGAAGCGCGCCGCCAAGTGGGTTTTGCCGACCAGATCTTCATCAGCAAGACCGACCTGGTGGCCCAGGCCGAAACCGATGCGCTGATGCACCGCCTCAAGCACATGAACCCGCGCGCCCCGCAAAAAGCCGTGCATTTTGGCGACGTGGCGATCAGCGAGGTGTTTGACCTGCGTGGCTTCAACCTCAACGCCAAGCTCGACATCGACCCCGATTTCCTCAAGGAAGACGACCACGACCACCCCCATGACCACGAACATGGCGAGCACTGCGACCACCCCTCGCATCAACACGAGGCAGGGCACGAGGGCCACGGTCACCACCATCACCACGATGACGACGTCAAGAGCTTCGTCTTCCGCACCGAGCGCGCGCTCGACCCGGCCAAGCTCGAAGACTTCCTGGGTGCCATCGTCAACATCTACGGCCCGCGCATGCTGCGCTACAAGGGGGTGCTGAACATGAAGGGCACCGACCGCAAGGTCATTTTTCAGGGCGTGCACCAGCTCATGGGCAGCGATCTGGGCCCCCCATGGGCTGACGGCGAGGCCAAAACCAGCAAAATGGTGTTCATCGGCATCGATCTTCCGAAAGACATCTTTCTGCAGGGGCTTGCGCAGTGCGTGGCCTGAGCGCCGGATCGGCGTCGGGCGCCATCAGGCCCTGGCGGGCGCTTGCCCCGCGTTGGCATTCTGTGAAATAGGCCCGGGTAAACGCCGGGAAGCAAGCGTATGTTTGTCTCGATTCTGCAACTCATGGGATTCGGCTCCCCTAAGCCGATACAATCGCGCGCCGGTGAAAGCCGGGACGCCCAACCCTCGAAGGTCAACAATAAGGGTATAACGCGCATGATTGAGGACCACCAGTCACCCCAGCGCAGCGGTACGGTCAAAGCGGATTCAGCCCGGGCTGCGGCCGCCTCGCCGAGGAGACAATCAGTGAATGCCCAGTCCAGAAAACCGACGGCGAAGGTCGATGTGAAAAAAGCGGTTGTCAAGGCCAAGGCCCCTGTCAAGCCAGCGCCCAAGGCGGGGGTCCGGGCGGCTGCGGGCGCTGCTTCGCAGAAAAAGGCGAAGGCGTCTGCGTCGGCCCCGGCGCGTGGCAGCAGCAAGCCGACCGCAAAAAAATCACCCTCTGTCGCGTCAAAAACCGCATCCAAAGCCACTTCTCTCAAGGTGTCCGGCGCCACGACAGCCAAACCGGCTGTCAAGCTTGCCGCGCGCCCCATCGCCAAACCCTCCACCCCGGTGACAGCCAAGCCTGCCACCCCAAAGACCACCCCAGCGGTGGCACCGAAGGGTTCCATGACCAAATCCGCAACGGCCACCGCCGTCCCTGAAAAGGCGACCAAGGTCGCGCCCATCCGCACCGTTTCTCCCGCGCCGACGCCGGTGGAAAACCTTGCGCCTGCGGCCCCGAAGCCGGTCCGCGTTTCGGCGCGGCTTGCATCCATTACAGTACCTTCCATGGCGCCGGCAGTGGCTTCCACCGCTGCCAAGGCCAGTTACACACAGACCATGTCCACACCCGTTGTCATTCCTCCACCGAACGTTGCCGCACGGAAAAACCCTGCGTTGGCCAACAACTGGAAAACCAGGCCAGTTGATCAACTCACCGATGCCGACGTTCTGGCCATGCCAGATGCCGAATACATGAATGAAACGCAGATGGCGTTCTTTCGCCTGAAGCTGGTCAACCTCAAGCGCGACATTCTCAGCAACGCTGGCGAAACCACGGAACATTTGCGCGAAGACACCGTGGTCGTGCCCGACCCGGCCGACCGCGCCACCATCGAGGAGGAACACGCCCTGGAGTTGCGCACGCGCGACCGCGAGCGCAAGCTGCTCAAGAAAATCGAGCAGTCCATCAACCAGATTGATGCGGGCGAATACGGCTACTGCGACGAAACCGGTGAACCCATCGGCGTGGGCCGCCTGATCGCCCGGCCCACGGCGACCCTGTCGCTGGAAGCCCAGCAACGGCGCGAACTCAAGCAGAAGATGTTTGGGGATTGAACGGTGGTTCTGGTGGCCCCCACGCTTGTCGCTGCGCGTACTGCGCTGCCCCCCAAGGGGGCTGAGCTTGCTTGGGAACGGCCCGGCGCGGCTGATTTCTTGAACGCGTACCACCTGAACTGACACCATGGCCAAAGACGAAAACGGAGGGTTGCTGTCCAAGGTGGTGAGGTTCGTTCGCAACCCCACGACCAATTGGGCCGATCTCGACCAGCCTGAAGCAGATCGGGAGAGCACCTACAGCAAGCAGGTGCTCAAGGAAATGATCGAGCGCAAGCGCCGCAACGACTTCGTGCGCAAGCGTGAGTTCGACATGCTGCGCAAGATGCGCAAACGCGAAGCCATTTCAGGCGCCGATCCGACGGCGCGCCCCTCGTTCTTCCAGAGCAGCATGCCGTCCACGCCCGATGATCGCGCCATGACGATCAAGAAGATCGACGAGATCGAGGCGCAGATGTCGATGCAATGGTGGAAGACCAAAAACGGCGTCGACCCGTCGGGGCAACCCAACAGCGATTTTCCCTCGTCCGATATCGACTCCGATCTGGGGGGCGATGCCGACGCCAGGCCGCAGGACCATGCGGCCCAATACGCCCCGACCGAACCGGCGTCGCTGGCGCAGCGGCCTGCCGCTGCGTCAGTGCCGACCAGCAATCGCATCGCCTCGCCCGGGGGGCGGCCAAAAAACTTCGGCCATTCCACCCTGGCACCCGATGCCATTGAGGTGGACGAATTCGCGCACGACCCCGAACTGGAGGAAGCCGCCATCCGCTTTGCCAATGGTGACGACCTGGGTGCTGAAGCCGGCTTGCTGGAGGCCTTGGGCGAACGGGGCACGCGCGGCATGCATCTCGAAACCTGGCTGACGCTTTTTGACTTGTATCGCGCGACGGGCGAACTGGAGCGGTTCGAGCGGGCGGCGCTTCAGTTCGCCGACAAATTCGGACGATCGGCCCCGCAGTGGTTCTCCATGCCGGAGCAGGTGGACGTGCTGTCTTCGAGCATGGACGCCGTGGTGGGAGCACAGCCGGCCCATTGGAGCTCACCGTCGTCGGTGGGTGTCCAGACGCTGGCCGCCATGAATGCCGCATTGGGTCGCGCCGACCCGCCCTGGCGGCTGGACTGGAGTCGTCTGGTCACCGTGGAGGCGGCCGCTTTGACGCCGCTTTACAAGCTGTTCCAGAGCTGGGGCGCTGAAGCGATCCAGATTCGCTTCATGGGCACGGAACGACTGGAAGAAGTTCTTGAACGCATGACGCCGTCCAATGACAAGTCGATTGACCCGATGTGGTGGCGACTTCGCATGGAGGCGTTGCGTATCATGGGGCGGGCCGAGGATTTCGAGTTGGCGGCACTGAATTACTGCGTCACCTACGAAGTGTCTCCGCCGTCCTGGGAAAGTGCGCGATGCAAGTTCAAGCCGCTTGCCGCCGATGGTGGTTATATGCCGGGGCACACCATCGTGGGCACTCCCAGCACCGGGAGCGCCGACCTAGCCAGTGCCACGGGAGGCGTAGATTTCCTGGCGACGACGACCGACTTTCAGGTGCCGCCGGTGTCAACGGTGGAGCTGTCGGGCAGCATCCTGGGCGATGCTACGGGCTGGGTGGATCAACTCAACAGCCGGTTGGGTAGCGCGGACCTGATCCAGGTGTCCTGCGCCCGATTGATTCGCGTCGATTTTTCTGCCGCCGGCACCCTGCTGAACTGGGTGACTGCACGGCAAGCCGAAGGCCGACAGGTGCAACTGTCTGATGTGCACCGTCTCGTGGTGGCATTCTTCAACGTGATCGGCATCAGCGAATCGGCCAAGGTCGTGACCCGGCCCGATTGACACGGCCGTGGGGGGTGTGATGCGGACGTGAGTCGGACGTCTGATCACGATGGTGCCGGCTCAAGGCTCGCGCATCACATTCAATTCAACTCCTAAGTGCTTAATCTAGAACGATTTTCTGTAGAAAATTGCTTCTGGAAATGCGCCTAAGTTGTTGATTCCATTACAAAATATTGTTGCAAGCCTGACTTGCGCGGATGGTTTTTCCTGCTACAGTGCAAAAAAGTGCAATTAAGTGGTGAATAGTGTCTTTTCATCGCAAATTGCATGGCAATGGCCTGAGGAGGTTTGCTGTCGTGTTTCAAGGGGCTTCGTCGCTGAGTCTGGATGTCAAGGGTCGGCTGTCTGTGCCGACCCGGCATCGCGACGTCCTGAGTGCGACCGCGGCGGGGCAACTGACCATCACGCGCCATCCGCACGGTTGCCTGATGATGTTTCCGCGTCCCGAATGGGAGAAGTTTCGCGAACGCATCGGCGCGTTGCCCATGTCAGCACAATGGTGGAAGCGCATCTTCATGGGCAACGCCATGGACGTCGAAATGGACGGTACGGGGCGCGTGCTCATTTCGCCTGAATTGCGTGCTGCAGCAGGCATCTCGCGCGAGACGGTACTGCTGGGCATGGGCAACCACTTTGAGCTGTGGGACAGGCTTACCTACGAAGCGCAGGAGGCCCAGGCGCTGCAAGGTGAGATGCCCGACGTGTTCAAGGACTTCTCTTTCTGAAGGCGGACGGTGGACACCTCGTGGCAACACACCACCGTCCTGTTGAACGAAGCGGTCGAGGCTCTTTTCAGCAATCCGGACGGGACTTATGTCGATGCGACCTTCGGGCGCGGCGGCCACTCGCGGCTGATCCTGTCGCGCCTGTCGCCGGGGGGGCGGCTGATCGCTTTCGACAAGGATCCCGAAGCCATCGCTGTCGCCAATGCCATCGAGGATCAGCGGTTTTCCATTCGTCACAAGGGATTCAGCCACTTGGGCGAACTGCCTGCGGCGTCGGTGTCGGGGGTGTTGCTGGACCTGGGGGTGAGTTCTCCGCAGATCGACAACCCCGCGCGCGGCTTCAGTTTCCGTGGCGACGGTCCTTTGGACATGCGCATGGACACCACGCGTGGACAGAGTGTTTCCGAATGGCTGGCCACGGCCGAAGTTCAACAGATTGCGGAGGTGATTCGTGACTATGGCGAAGAACGGTTTGCTGTTCA
Source organism: Burkholderiaceae bacterium (assembly GCA_041739435.1). Lineage (GTDB taxonomy): Bacteria > Pseudomonadota > Gammaproteobacteria > Burkholderiales > Burkholderiaceae_C > PHCI01. The sequence goes on along the minus strand of JBGSNW010000156.1, from coordinate 6,780 downwards.
GGTTGCAAAGGCGATTGTTGCTCGCCGACAGGAACGGGGCCCAGTTTCAACCACCGCCGAGCTGGCCCAGCTCGTGGCTGGCGCGGTCAAAACCCGCGAGTCGGGCCAGGACCCTGCAACGCGCACATTTCAGGCTCTTCGGATTTTCATCAACGCCGAGCTTGAAGAGTTGCAACAGGCGTTAGCGGCGGCACTGGAAGTCCTGCAAACCGGAGGCCGACTCGTGGTGATCAGTTTCCATTCCCTGGAAGATCGCATCGCCAAGCAGTTCATCGCTGAACATTCGCGCGAGGTCTACGACCGGCGGGCACCGTTTGCGGCGCCCAAGGCCATGAAGCTGCGCGCGCTCGGCCGCATCAAGCCGACCGCCGCCGAAGTCGCCGCCAACCCGCGTTCGCGCAGCGCCATCATGCGCGTGGCGGAAAGGACTTCGGCATGAACACGTCGGTGTGGGAGGGGCGCACCCCATGACTCGCCTGAATCTGGTCTTGCTTTTGGCTGTACTGGCCAGCGCCCTGCATCTTGTGTACATCCAGCATGAATCCCGTCGATTGTTCACGGCAATGGACCGTGCCGAGGCAGACGCGCGCCAGCTCGCCGCGGACGGTGAACGCCTTCAGGTGGAAAAGCGCGCCCAGGCCACGCCGGCACGGGTGCAGCGACTGGCCCAGGAGCAACTCCAAATGCGCGCGGCGACGCCCGCGGTGACGCAGTACGTGATCGATCCAGTACCCGGACCGAGGGCGGCATCACGATGACTCGCAGCGTCCTCTACACCTCCAGTCCGTTGCTGGCGAGCAAGACGCCCGTGTGGCGCAGCAAGTTCATCGTTGCCGTCATTGCGCTGGGTTTCATGACACTGGTGGGGCGAGCAGCCTGGGTCCAGGTGTTCAACAACAATTTTTTCCAACGGCAGGGAGAGGTACGGTTTGCACGCACCCTGGAGCTTCCCGCAAACCGCGGCCGAATCCTTGATCGCAACGGATTGATCCTCGCTTCGAGCGTGCCCGCTCCCAGCATCTGGGCCATCCCCGAGGATGTCGAGGACGACAAAGTCAAACTTCTCAGGCTGGCGCAACTGCTGGAGATGCCCTATGCCACCCTGCGCAAGAAGCTTGAGGACGAGGACAAGACCTTCGTATGGCTCAAACGGCAGGTGGACGAGTCAACCGGTAGAAAAATTGCCGCTCTCGGATTGAAGGGCGTTTACCAACGCAAGGAATACAAGCGTGAGTATCCTGAAGGGGTCGCTGCCGCGCATGTGGTGGGGTTCACCAATGTCGAGGACAGCGGTCAGGAAGGTGTCGAGCTGACTTTCAACAACATGCTGGCTGGCCGTGCGGGTTCCCGGCGCGTGATCAAGGACCGGTTGGGCCGTGTCGTGGAGGACGTGGGCGAGACGGTGCCGCCGGTCGACGGTCGCGACCTGCAGTTGAGCCTGGACAGCAAGATCCAGTTCTTTGCCTACCAGAAGTTGCGCGATGCGGTCATCGAACACAAGGCAAAGGCTGGCAGTGTGGTGGTGCTCGACGTGGCCACCGGCGAAGTGCTGGCGCTCGCCAACTATCCCAGTTTTGCGCCAGACCGCCGCCGCAACCTCAATGGCGGACAGTTGCGCAACCGGGCCCTGACCGATACCTTTGAGCCGGGCTCGACCATGAAGCCTTTCATCGCAGCCCTGGCGCTCGACAAAGGGCTGGTCATGCCACACACGTCGATCCAGACGGCACCCGGGCGCCTCACGATCGGGGGCTCGACCATCTCGGACGCTCATCCGCATGGTGTGCTGACTGTCAATGAAATCATCCAGAAATCCAGCAACGTGGGGACCGTCAAGCTCGCGATGCAGATGCAACCGCGTGAGATGTGGGAAACCTTTGCGCAGGTCGGATTCGGCCAGCGGCCACAGGTGCAATTTCCGGGTGTTGTGAGCGGGCGCCTGCGGGCCTACCGGACGTGGCGTCCGATCGAGCAGGCGACCATGAGCTACGGCTACGGGCTGTCCGCGAGCCTGTTTCAGCTTGCTCGCGCCTACACGGTGTTCGCAAGGGACGGTGAGCTCGTTCCTGCGTCGCTGCTCAAGACCACGGAGGCTCCACCGGTATTGCGGGTGTTCGAGGCCAAAAATGCAATTGCGGTGCGCAACATGCTCCACATGGTCACCGGCCCGGGTGGAACCGCACCCAAGGCCCAGACCATGGGGTATTCCGTGGGCGGCAAGACCGGCACCGCCCGTAAGCAGGAGGGCAAGGGTTACGCGGACAAGAAATACCGTGGCTTCTTCGTGGGCATCGCGCCGATCGAGAGCCCGCGCATTGTGGTGGCCGTCATGATCGATGAGCCGACCGGCGGCAAATATTTTGGCGGCGACGTCGCGGCCCCGGTGTTCAGTGAGACGGTGCAGCAGACCTTGCGCATGCTCGGCGTGCAACCGGACATGGCGGTCAAGCCTCAGGTGGTGGTCAACGCTGTTGAGGAGTCGTTTTGACGCCGCCGCTTGCGCTCCAGCTGCATACGCCGACACAGGCAGTCCGGTGGCTGAGAAGCCGCGTGAGCGGCACCTTGCGCAGTGACAGTCGCAAGGTGCAGGCAGGGGACGGGTTCATCGCATGGCCGGGGGCTGCAACCGATGGTCGACGGCATGTTCGTGCGGCGCTTGCGCAAGGCGCAGCCGCCTGTCTCGTGGAACATGAAGGCGTGGACGCGTTCGGATTTGATGTGCCGACGGTTGCAACTTACGCGCAACTCAAGAAGGCGACCGGACCGATCGCCGCGGCATGGTTTGGCGATCCTTCGCGCTCGCTGGACGTGGTGGCTTTCACCGGCACCAACGGCAAGACGTCTTCAGCCTGGTGGCTGGCTCAATCGCTCTCAGGGTTGGAGTCAGGCGTTATTCCGTGTGGGCTCATCGGGACTTTGGGTATTGGCGTTCCATCGCGTGCAGGCAGTGCAGGCCGGGCACTCGAAAGCATGGAATCCAACGGGCTTACCACGCCCGATCCGGTGATGCTGCAAACGAATTTGCGTCAGTTTGTCGATCAGGGGTTGAAGGCCTGCGCCATCGAAGCCTCGTCCATTGGCATCATGGAAGCGCGCCTGAGTGGCACGCACATCCAGGTGGCAGTTTTCACAAACCTGACGCAGGATCATCTTGACTATCACAAGACAATGACCGCGTATTGGGACGCCAAGCGCAGCCTGTTTTCCTGGCCTGGATTGCGGGCCGCTGTGGTCAATCTGGACGATCCACGGGGACGCGAACTCGCCCGGACGCTGCGCTCGCAAGCATTGGACCTCTGGACCGTTGGCGTGGAATCACCCGATGCAAGGTTGAGAGTCGAAGGACTGCTGCACGGAGCCGAAGGGCTTCATTGCATCCTGATCGAAGGGTCCGAGCGTTTTCCCCTTGAAACCCGTCTCATAGGCAGCTACAACATATCCAATCTGCTGGGCGTCGTGGCAGCCATGCGCGCCTTGGGCGTTCCGTTTGCCACGGCAGCGCGGGCTTGTGAACGGCTTTTTGCTGTACCCGGACGGATGGAACAGATTGGCAGGACCGGTGAGCCAATGGCCGTGGTGGATTACGCCCACACGCCCGACGCACTGGAAAAGGCGCTCACCGCGCTCCGGCCGCTGACGCTTGCGCGCGGGGGAGCGCTATGGTGTGTGTTCGGTTGTGGTGGCGACCGCGACACCGCCAAGCGTCCGTTGATGGCTTCCGCGGCCGAGCAGAATGCCGATCGGGTGGTGGTGACCAGCGACAACCCGCGTGGCGAGTCCCCTGAAGCCATCATCGAGCAGATCGTGCGCGGTCTTGCCGCGCCCGCGCAAGCTGTCGTGCAGACCGATCGCGCAACTGCCATCCGCCAGACTTTGGCGCAGTGCGCCGACGCTGACGTGGTGCTCATTGCCGGCAAGGGGCATGAAGATTATCAGGATGTCGCGGGCACCAGACTGCCGTTTTCGGATTCGCGGCATGTGCGAGAGGCCCTGGCGGCACGAAGGGGGGCGCAATGATGACCCTGCAACAGGCGTTGGCCTGGATCCCCGGCGCAACCCTGGTCGGGGACCCGGAGACGACGGTCCAGCGCGTCCATACCGATACACGTTCGTTGCAGATTGGCGACCTCTTTGTCGCACTCAAGGGCGAGCGGTTTGACGCCAACGCATTTTTGGCCGAAGCACGAGCCAAGGGCGCCGCGGCGGCCTTGACGCACCGCGGCGTGATTCCCGCCGGGTATTGCGGAATCGAGGTGGACGACACCAAACTGGCTCTCGGCTCCCTCGCGGGTGGCTGGCGCGCGCAGTTCGATTTTCCGTTGATCGCCGTGACCGGCAGCAACGGCAAGACCACCGTGACCCAGATGCTCGCGTCGATCCTGCACGCCTGGAAGGGGGATGCAGCCCTGGCCACGCAGGGCAACCTGAACAATGACATCGGGGTGCCACTGACGCTCCTGCGTCTGCGCGATTCGCACACGATTGCGGTGATTGAGCTGGGCATGAACCATCCCGGCGAGATCGGCTATCTGGCCGGACTTGCCCGCCCGACGGTGGCGCTGGTGAACAATGCCCAGCGCGAGCACCAGGAGTTCATGGCTTCGGTGGAAGCGGTCGCGCGCGAAAACGGCACGGTGTTCGAGGCAATGGCAAAACACGGCACGGCGGTGTTCCCGGCCCATGACACCTATGCATCGCTGTGGCGCGACATGGCCGGTCCGCACGCGGTGTTGACCTTCTCCGATTCGCTGCATCAGGACGATGCCGACGTTCGCGGCGAGGGCGTCTGGCGCGATGGTCGCTGGGCGGTGCAGGTCACAACCGTGGCCGGTGCGTTGTCGTATTCACTGGGTGTTGCCGGTCGGCACAATGTGCTGAACTCGCTCGCGGCGGTCGCCTGCGCATTGGCCGCGGGGGTGCCGATGGAGGCCATTGCGCAGGGCCTGGCGCAATTCGAACCCGTCAAAGGCCGTTCGCGTGCCTTGGCGGTGACCGTCGGACAACACGCCCTGACGGTGGTGGACGACACCTACAACGCCAACCCGGATTCGGTGCGGGCCGCCATCGACGTTCTGGCGCAGCTGCCGGGCCCTCGCCTGCTCGTGCTGGGCGACATGGGCGAAGTGGGGCATCAGGGTGAAGCCTTCCATGCAGAAGTGGGCGCGCATGCGCGTGCTTCGGGCATCGAGATGCTGCTCACGCTGGGCGACCAGGCCCGTGCCATGCAGGGGCGTCATTTCATTGACATCCATGCCTTGAATGCGGCGGTGCTGGCCGAATTGCCGAAGGTGGCCAGCGTGCTGGTCAAAGGCTCGCGGTTCATGAAGATGGAGCGCGTGGTGGACTGCATCACGGCGCATGCCAAAGGCAAAGAGGAAAAAGTATGAGTCTTTTTGCGCAACCGGATTCGGGCCTGCGGGCAGGGCGGTCTGCCGCGGCAACCGTGTCGCATCGGGAGGCGCCCCATGCTGCTTAGCCTGGCGCAATGGCTTCAATCGCTGTCGCCCGAGTTCGGGTTTTTCCGCGTGTTCCAGTACCTGACCTTTCGCGCCGTGATGGCGGCGATGACGGCACTGCTGATCGGCTTGATCGCCGGGCCGTTCGTGATCCGCCGCCTGACCTCGCTCAAGATCGGACAGCCCGTGCGTGGCTATGGCATGGAGACGCATTTTTCCAAGAGCGGGACGCCCACGATGGGGGGGGTGTTGATCCTGCTGGCCATCGCCATTTCAACGTTGCTGTGGTTCGACCTCAGCAACCGGTTTGTCTGGATCGTGTTGCTGGTCACGCTGGGCTTTGGTGCCATCGGCTGGGTGGACGATTGGCGCAAGGTCGTCCACAAGGACCCGGAAGGCATGCGTTCGCGCGAAAAATACTTCTGGCAATCGGTCATTGGCCTGGTGGCCGCGCTCTATCTGGTGTTCAGCATCTCGGAGGGTTCGAACCTGAAAGTGGTCGAACTGTTCTTCAGCTGGGTGCGTTCCGGCTTCGATGTGGACCTTCCGCCCAAAGCCGGCTTGCAACTGCCCTTTTTCAAGGAAATCAGCTATCCGCTGGGTGTGTTTGGCTTTGTGATCCTCACCTACCTTGTGATCGTGGGTTCGAGCAACGCGGTCAACCTGACCGACGGCCTGGACGGGCTGGCCATCATGCCGGTGGTGATGGTCGGTTCGGCGCTGGGCGTGTTTGCCTACGTGACCGGCAGTTCGGTTTATTCAAAATACCTCTTTTTCCCGTACATCCCCGGATCGGGCGAGCTGCTGATTTTCTGTTCGGCGATGGCGGGTGCCGGACTGGCCTTCCTCTGGTTCAACACCCATCCGGCGCAGGTGTTCATGGGCGACGTGGGCGCGCTGGCGCTGGGCGCTTCCCTGGGCACCATTGCAGTCATCGTTCGTCAGGAAATCGTGCTTGCGATCATGGGCGGCATCTTCGTGGTGGAAGCGCTGTCGGTGATGGTGCAGGTGGTGTATTTCAAATACACGAAGCGGCGATATGGCGAAGGCCGGCGCATCCTCAAGATGGCGCCGCTGCATCACCATTTTGAAAAGAGCGGCTGGAAAGAGACACAGGTGGTGGTCCGGTTCTGGATCATCACCATGCTGCTGTGCCTGGTGGGGCTGTCCACCCTGAAGCTGCGCTAGGACAAGGGCCCATGCTGCATCTGAAAGACCAACACGTGCTCGTCCTGGGGCTGGGTGCCTCTGGCGTGGCCATGGCGCGCGGGTGCGCGCACGCCGGGGCGCACGTGACCGTGGCCGACACGCGCGAGACCCCGCC
>JBGSNW010000120.1:0-5932 GCA_041739435.1 Burkholderiaceae bacterium | reverse complement strand
CATGCACGGCCGGGGCCTGCGCGGGCTGGCGGGTCGTCGGGTGCACCTCGGGCAGGAACAGTTTGACGTGGAAGACCGAACCGCGCCCCGGTGTGCTGGTCACGCTCATTTCGCCCCCCATCAACGCGGTGAGCATTTTGGCGATGGTGAGGCCCAGGCCCGCGCCCGGCGCAGCGCTGGACACACTGGCGCCCCGCGCGAACGGCTCGAAGATGCGTTCGATTTCGCCGGCGTCCAGGCCGGGGCCGGTGTCTTCAATGTCCAGCCACGCCAGTTCGCGGGCGTAGCGCACGCGAAGCGTCACCTGCCCCGTCGCGGTGAACTTGATGGCGTTGCCCAGAAGGTTGATGACGATCTGGCGCACCCGCTGCTCGTCGGCCCGGACCACTTCGGGAATCGTTCCCTGCGGCTCGAAGCGGAAGCGCAAGCCCTTGGCCGCCGCCTGCAGCTCGAAAAGGTTGGCCATTTCGTGCACACAATCGGCGAACCGCATGGGCTTGACGTTGAGCGTGAGCTTGCCCGCCTCGATGCGGGCAATGTCCAGCGTGCCCTCGATCAGCGACAGCAGATGCTCCCCCCACGCCTGATGACGTTGACCGCCTGCCGGCGGTGCGCGGGCACGCCGGTGTCCTCGCCCATCAACTGCGCATAGCCCAGGATGCTGTTGAGCGGCGTGCGCAACTCGTGGCTGACGGCGCTGATGTAGCGGCTCTTGGCCTGGTTGGCCTGTTCGGCCTGGCGCATGGCCTGCTCGGCCAGCAGCTTGGCGTTTTGCAGCGCTTCGTCGGTCTGGCGGTGCGATTCGATCTCGCGTCGCAGCACCTGGGTTTGTTCGTTCAGCAGGTGGGTCTGCCGGTTGGATTCTTCCTGCGCCACCTGCCGGCTGCGGTGGGCCAGCACCAGCCACCACGCCACGATGCCCGCCATCACGAGCAGCACCATGTAGGCCTTGAGAAAACCCGACCGCAGCGCCGTCGCGGGCGCATCGAGCACCGCCGCGTCGGCAATGACGGCGGCCAGGACGCCAATCTCCCGGTGGTACAGCAGACCGAACACCGTGGCCAGCAGCGGCACCACGATCAACATGAGCAGCAGGAAGTGGCCCAGCCCCGTGTCCAGGTACGGCCAGATGCGGCGTGGCAGCAGCCAGCGCAGGGCCGACGACCACTGCGACGACAGGCTGGCGTGGGGCTTGCACAGGTCGCCGCAGCGCGCATCCAGGGTGCAGCACAGTGAGCAGATCGGCCCCTGGTAGGCGGGGCAATGCGCCATGTCCGGGCCTTCGTAGTCGCGCTCGCAGATCACGCAGCGGTGCAGTGGGTAACCGGCATGGAGGTCATCTTCAATCTGTTCCGTTCGCCCTGAGCCTGGCGCAGGGCTGTGATGGACTTCGACCGGCTCGGCCCAAACGGTGGATGGGGACTGGCGCGCGATGTAGAAACGCCCTTGTGTGGCCCAGGCGATCAGCGGCGCCACCACCAACGCCGTGGCCATCGCAATCACGGCCGAGAACGCCTGTGCGCCAGGGCCGAACACCCCGAGATGCGCCGCGATGGAGATCGCCGACGCCAGCACCATCGCGCCCACGCCGACGGGGTTGATGTCGTACAGGTGAGCCCGCTTGAACTCGATCCCCGGGGGCGACAGGCCCAGCGGCTTGTTGATCACCAGATCGGCCACCACCGCCATGATCCAGGCAATGGCGATGTTGGAGTACAGCCCGAGCACGCTGCCCAGCGCGTCGAACACGTTCATCTCCATCAGCATGAACGCAATCAGCGTGTTGAACACCACCCACACCACGCGCCCGGGGTGGCTGTGGGTGAGGCGCGAGAAAAAATTGGACCACGCCAGCGAGCCGGCGTAGGCATTGGTCACGTTGATCTTGAGCTGCGACACCACCACAAACAACGCCGTGGCCGCCACCGCCCAACCGTAGTGGGGAAAAACGTACTCGTACGCGGCCAGGTACATCTGGTTGGGATCGACCGCGCGATCGGCCGGCACCCTGTGGGTGATGGCCAGGTACGCCAGCAGGGCGCCGCCCAGCATCTTGATCACGCCTAGGACCACCCAGCCCGGCCCGCCAGCCAGCACCCCCGCCCACCAGCGCAGCCGCTGCCCCTGGCGGGCGACCGGCATGAACCGCAGGTAGTCGGCCTGCTCGCCCATCTGCGTGATGAGCGCAATGCCCACCGTGAGCGCAGCACCGAAGTGGTGCATATTGAATTGCCCACTCTGCCCATCACCACCACCGTAGTGCGTGATGCCCGAAAACGCACCAGGATCGCGCACCATGACAAACACAAAAGGCACCACCAGCATCAGCAACCACAAGGGTTGGGTCCAGACCTGCAGCCGGCTGATGACCGACACGCCGTGCGTGACGAGCGGGATGACCACCAGTGCGCAGACTCCATAACCCCAGGCCGGGGGAATACCCAGCGCCAGCTCCAGCGCATAGGCCATGACAGCCGCTTCCAGCGCAAAGAAGATGAAGGTGAACGACGCATAAATCAGCGACGTGATGGTGGAGCCGATATAGCCAAACCCGGCGCCGCGCGTGAGCAGGTCCATGTCCACCCCGTGGCGCGCCGCGTAGATGCTGATCGGCAACCCCGCCAGGAAAATGATGACCCCCGTGGCAACAATGGCCCAGAAGGCATTGATGAAGCCGTATTGCACCAGCAGCGTGGCCCCCACGGCCTCCAGGATCAGGAACGAGGCCGCGCCGAACGCCGTGTTGGCCACCCGCCATTCCGACCATTTGCGAAAGCGCTGCGGCGTGAAACGCAACGCGTAGTCTTCCATGGTCTCGCTGGCCACCCAGCTGTTGTAGTCGCGCCGCACCTTCACGACACGCTGTGGCGCGTCGTCCGGGACGATGGGAATGGTCTGGCTCACGGCCCGACGGTGCAGTTTCCGTGCCTGTCCATGGGCCAACGGACGTATGGACAGGCACAACCCTTGCAGCACAATGACACTCCCACCCCCACGATCCGCGAAACGACGCCCATGGAACTGACACCGCGCGAAAAAGACAAGCTCCTGATCTTCACGGCGGCGCTGCTGGCCGAGCGGCGCCGGGCCCGCGGCCTGCAACTCAACTACCCCGAGGCCGTGGCGCTGATTTCAGCCGCCGTCATGGAGGGGGCGCGCGACGGCAAGACGGTGGCGCAACTGATGAGCGAGGGCCGCTCCGTGCTCACACGCGCCGACGTGATGGACGGCGTCGCCGAGATGATTCCGGACATCCAGGTCGAGGCGACCTTCCCCGACGGCACCAAGCTGGTCACGGTGCATCAACCCATCGTTTGACATGTTTTTAAGTAAAAAATGCCATTTCCCCCCGCCAATCAAAGGAAGTCAGCTATGAAATACGCAGTAATCCTGTGCGCCACGGGCCTGACGCTTCCGGCACTTGCGCACCCCGGCCATGGTTTGGACGGGTCCCATTGGCATGCCTCCGACGCATGGGGCTTTGGCGTGGCCGTGGCCCTGGCGGTGGTGGCCGTGTGGCTGTCCCGTGGCGGCAAGTGAGGCCGCGATGACACCCGGCGAGCTTCTCATCGACGCGGGTGAGCACCCGCTCAACACCGGTCGCCGCACGCTCGTGCTGGTGATCCACAACACGGCCGATCGCCCGATCCAGGTCGGCTCGCACTACCACTTTGCCGAGACCAATGGCGCGCTCGACTTCGATCGCGGCGCCGCGCGCGGCATGCGGCTGAACATCGCGTCGGGCACCGCGGTGCGGTTCGAGCCCGGCCAGCAACGCACCGTGGAACTGGTCGACTATGCGGGCGAACGCACGGTGTACGGCTTTCGCGGCCTCGTTCAAGGAAAACTCTGACCATGGCCACCCTTGGAAAACGCGCCTACGCCGAAATGTTCGGCCCCACCGTGGGCGACCGGGTTCGCCTGGCCGACACCGACCTGATCGTCGAAGTCGAAAAAGACCTCACGCTGGCCGCCGGCAGCCACGGCGAGGAAGTGAAATTTGGCGGCGGCAAGACCATCCGTGACGGCATGGCGCAGTCGCAGCGCACCCGCGATGGCGCCAGAACCGGCCCCGAGGCCGGGGGCACGATGGACTGCGTTCTCACCAACGCGCTCATCATCGACCACACCGGCATCGTCAAGGCCGACATCGGCATCCGCGATGGCCGCATCGCCCGCATCGGCAAGGCCGGCAACCCCGACACCCAGCCCGGCGTGGACATCGTCATCGGGCCGGGCACCGAGATCATCAGCTGTGAAGGCAACATCGTCACGGCGGGCGGCATCGACTGCCACATCCACTTCATCAGCCCGCAGCAAATCGAAGAGGCCCTGTGTTCGGGCATCACCACCATGCTGGGCGGCGGAACCGGTCCGGCCACCGGCACCTTGGCCACCACCTGCACACCCGGCGCGTGGAACCTGGAGCGCATGCTCCAGGCGGCCGATGCATTCCCGATGAACCTCGGCTTTCTGGGCAAAGGCAATGCCAGCCTGCCTGCAGCCTTGCACGAGCAGGTCCAGGCTGGCGCCATCGGCCTCAAGCTGCACGAAGACTGGGGCACCACACCGTCGGCCATCGGCAACTGCCTGGACGTGGCCGACGCCACCGACGTGCAAGTGGCGATCCACTCCGACACCCTCAACGAATCGGGTTTTGTCGAGAACACCATCGCCGCCACCAAGGGGCGCGGCCTGTGTGCCTTCCACACCGAAGGCGCCGGGGGCGGCCATGCCCCCGACATCCTGCGCGTCGTCGGCGAGGCCAACTTCCTGCCGTCGTCCACCAATCCGACCATGCCCTACACCGTGAACACGCTGGACGAGCACGTGGACATGCTGATGGTGTGCCACCACCTGGATGCCGCCATTGCCGAAGACCTGGCGTTTGCCGAAAGCCGCATCCGCAAGGAAACAATCGCGGCCGAGGACGTTCTCCACGACCTCGGCGCCATCAGCATGATGAGCAGCGACAGCCAGGCCATGGGCCGGGTGGGCGAGGTCATCCTGCGGACCTGGCAGACCGCGCACAAGATGAAAGTCCAGCGCGGCAGATTGCCCGAGGACAATGCGCGCAACGACAACTTCCGCGTCAAGCGCTACGTCGCCAAATACACGATCAACCCGGCCCTCTCGCACGGCGTCAGCCACGAAGTCGGCAGCGTGGAACCCGGCAAATGGGCCGACCTGGTCGTCTGGAAGCCCGCTTTTTTTGGCGTCAAACCCGCACTCATTCTCAAAGGTGGCTTCATCGCCATGGCCGCCATGGGCGACCCCAATGCGTCGATTCCCACCCCGCAGCCCGTGCATTACCGCCCGATGTTCGGCGCGTACGGAGGTGCGATTGCCAGGACATCGCTCACCTTTGTGTCGCAGGCCGGTCTGGCCGCGGGAATCGGGGAGCGTTTTGGTCTGGCCAAGCCCCTGAGCGCGGTCCGCAACATCCGCAGCGTGCGCAAACAGCACATGATTCACAACGCCTACCTGCCCCGGATGGAAATCGACGCACAGACCTACGCGGTCCGGGCCGACGGCCAGCTTCTCACCTGCGAACCCGCCCGGGTGCTGCCCATGGCGCAGCGCTATTTCCTGTTCTGAATAAGGGACTTGCATGCGTCTGCACATCCGCCTGGACGACCTGAGCGCCCCACAAATCGCCCCGGCCCGACGTGTTCTCGCGTGACAATCGTCACGTCGAAACTGCTCCGCTTCCCCCAACATGCTTCAAATATCCAAGTGCATCCCCCAAGGTCAAGGGCTGGCGCCGGTGATCCTGAAACGCGCCGCCACCGTCGAACTCGACTGGGATGTGCGCCAGAAAAGCCGGTTTGACGCCGTGGATTCCCAGGGCCGGGCGCTGGGCGTGTTCCTGCCACGCGGGACGGCCGTGCGCGGTGGCGACGTGCTCGTCGCGCAGGACGGGTCGCTCATC
>JBGSNW010000105.1:0-2792 GCA_041739435.1 Burkholderiaceae bacterium | reverse complement strand
CCAACCAGTTTGCCGATGGGTTCCCGCTGCTGGTGGCCAGCGAGGCAGCGCTCGCGCACCTGAACCAGCGCCTGGTGGCAGGGGGCCACACGGCGGTCGGCATGGAGCGGTTCCGCCCCAACCTCGTGCTGGCGGGCGTCGACGCCCATGACGAAGACCGGCTCGACGTGCTGCACATTGCCGCCGACGCGCCGGTGCGGATCAAGCCCGTGAAACCCTGCGCGCGCTGCCCGATTCCCAATGTGGACCCGGCCACCGGCGTGCCGTCGCCGCAAGTGGGGGACACACTGCAGGCTTACCGCCGCAACCCGGTGATGAACGGCGCCGTCACCTTCGGCATGAATGCCATCGTGCTGGCGGGCGACGGGCAACTGCTGAAAGTGGGGCAAAGCGTCGGCGCGTCCTACCGCTTTGACTGAACAAGGCGCCGAGGCGCGATGGGGAAAGCCCCTTGAGCGGCTGCGCGGCACTTGTGTATCGCGCAGCCGCGCGGTCCGGGGAAGTGGCCAGCGTGGGGGCCCCAGGCCAGCCCGGTAAAATCGCGGGTTATTCCCAGAACCCCGAAAGCCCCGTCCATGAGCCTCCAATGTGGCATCGTGGGCCTGCCCAATGTGGGCAAGTCCACTCTTTTCAACGCGCTGACCAAAGCCAGCGTGCCCGCCGAAAATTACCCGTTCTGCACCATCGACCCCAGCGTGGGGGTGGTGGAACTGCCCGACCCGCGGCTGCACAAACTGTCCGAAATCGTCAAGCCCGAACGCGTGGTGCCGGCGATTGTCGAGTTCGTGGACATCGCCGGCCTGGTGGCGGGCGCCAGCAAGGGCGAAGGCCTGGGCAACCAGTTTCTGGCCCACATCCGCGAGACCGACGCCATCATCAACGTGGTGCGCTGCTTTGAAGACCCGAACATCATCCACGTGGCCGGTCGGGTGGATCCGGTGGCCGACATCGAGGTGATCCAGACCGAACTGTGCCTGGCCGACCTCGGCACCGTCGACAAGACCCTGGCGCGTTCGACCAAGACCGCCAAATCGGGCAACGACAAGGAAGCCGCCAAGCTCGTGCCGCTGCTCACCCGCGTGCAGGCCGCGCTCAACGAAGGCACGCCGGCCCGCGCGCTGGACTACACCGACGACGAACGCGCGCTGCTCAAGCCGCTGTGCCTGATCACCGCCAAGCCGGCCATGTTCGTGGGCAACGTGGCCGAAGACGGCTTCGAGAACAACCCCTTCCTCGACAAGCTGCGCGAGTACGCCACGGCCCAGGGCGCGCCCGTGGTGGTCATCTGCGCCAAGATCGAAGCCGAGATGGCCGACATGAGCGACGAGGACAAGCAGATGTTCCTCGCCGAAATCGGCCAGGACGAACCGGGCCTGAACCGCCTGATCCGCGCCGCATTCAAGCTGCTGGGCCTGCAGACCTATTTCACGGCCGGCGTGAAAGAAGTGCGCGCCTGGACCGTGCCCATCGGCGCCACCGGCCCGCAGGCCGCGGGCGTGATCCACACCGACTTCGAGCGCGGCTACATCCGCGCGCAGACCATTGCGTTTGACGACTTCATCACCTTCAAGGGCGAGCAGGGCGCCAAGGAGGCCGGCAAGATGCGCAGCGAAGGCAAGGACTACATCGTCAAGGACGGCGACGTGATGAACTTCCTGTTCAACGTCTGATTTTCAATAAAAAGCGCCTTCGGCCCCCGCCCAATGGAGATAGTGTGCTACTATTAATATAGTAATCAGAATCCGCTCATTCACGGCGTGAACGGGCCCGGGAACACCCACACCAGGGCACCGGTCATCACCACGTAGCGCAGGAACTTGCCGATCGCCATGTAGAACAGGCAGGGCCAGAACGGCAGTTTGAGCCAGCCGGCCACGGCGCACAGCGGGTCGCCCACGGCGGGCAGCCAGGCCAGCAGGCAGGCCTTGGGGCCCAGGCGTTCCAGCCAGGCCAGGGCCTTGACGTGGGTGCTGGAGTGCCGAACCTTGTCCACCACCCGGTGGGTGCCGTAGCCCAGCCACCAGTCCACCGCGCCGCCCAGGGTGTTGCCGACCGTGGCCACCAGCACGGCGGGCCAGAACAGTTCGGGGTTGAGTTTGACCAGGCCGAACACCACCGGCTCGGAGCCCAGCGGCAGCAGCGTGGCCGAAATGAACGACACCACGAACACCGTGCTCAGGCCGAATCGGGGCAGCGCCAGCAGCGCGATCAGGTGTTCAATCCAGGCTTCCATGTGCGACGCAGTGTATCTGTTGGCAACACGTCGGCCGGGGTGTCATGCCGGGAGATTCATGGGGGGATTTGTTGGGGATTTCAGGGACTACAATCGTGCCTCATTTTTCAGCATCCCCCGTCCCCGTATCCCGCCCCCACCCCGCGCCATGAACATCGGCCCCCACACCCTGGCGAACAACCTGTTCGTGGCCCCGATGGCGGGCGTCACCGACCGGCCGTTTCGCCAGCTGTGCAAGGCGCTGGGCGCGGGCTATGCGGTCAGCGAAATGGTGACCTCGCGGCGCGATCTGTGGAACACGCTCAAGACCTCGCGCCGCGCCAACCACGACGGCGAGCCAGGGCCCATTGCCGTGCAGATTGCCGGCACCGACGCGCCCATGATAGCCGACGCCGCGCGCTACAACATCGGCCGCGGCGCGCAGATCATCGACATCAACATGGGCTGCCCGGCCAAGAAGGTCTGCAACAAGTGGGCGGGGTCGGCGCTGATGCAGGACGAACCCCTGGCGCTGGCCATCGTCGAGGCGGTGGTGGCCGCGTGCGCGCCCCACGGCGTG
>JBGSNW010000080.1:0-1774 GCA_041739435.1 Burkholderiaceae bacterium | reverse complement strand
GGGGTGCGGCGGCCAGCGGATCGGCCGTGGTGCTGGCGCTGGCCGTGGGCTTGCCCCTGGACGTTGTGTTGTCCATGGCACCCAAATCGGTAACGGCGCCCGTGGCCATGGGCGTGGCCGAAAAATTGGGCGGCATTCCGGCGCTGGCCGCCGTGTTTGCGGTGCTGACCGGTCTGGTCGGGGCCTTGAGTGCCAAATATCTCTTTGCGTTGATGCGGGTGCCCACCTCGGCAGACGGCTGGACGGTCCGCGGTTTTGCGCTGGGCACAGCCGCGCACGGCATTGGAGCCGCGCGGGCCCTGCAGGTGAACGCCGACGCCGGTGCCTATGCTGGCCTGGCGCTGGGCATTCAGGTGGTGACGGCCTCGCTCTTGCTGCCGCTGGTGTTCCGGCTGTTCTGAGTCGCGGGCCATACGCGGTCAAGCGCGGCCTGCAGCTGCGCCACCGTGCGGTCCACGTGGTGCCATTTCTCCAGGCCAAACAGGCCGATGCGGAAGGTCATGAAATCGGCCGGTTCGTCGCATTGCAGCGGCACACCCGCGGCGGTTTGCAGGCCTTCGGCCAGAAATTTCCGGCTGGACTGGATTTCGGGGTCTTCGGTGTAGCTCACCACAACGCCAGGGGCCTGGAACCCCGCCGCCGCCACGCTCGGGATGCCCCGGCCTTCGAACAGTGCCCGGACCTTGCGGCCAAGTTCCACCTGCTCCGCCTTGACCTTGTCAAACCCGTAACTGCGGGTTTCGATCATGACCTCGCGCAGGCGGGTGAGCGCGTCGGTGGGCATGGTGGCGTGGTAGGCGTGGCCGCCGTTTTCATAGGCTTCCATGATCTGCAGCCATTTCTTGAGGTCGCAGGCGAAGCTGGTGCTGGTGGTGCCGTCGATGGCCTGGCGGGCGCGTTCGCTGAGCATCACCATGGCGCAGCAGGGCGAGCTGCTCCAGCCCTTTTGCGGCGCGCTGACCAGCACGTCCACGCCCGTGGCCTGCATGTCCACCCACATCGCGCCCGAGGCGATGCAGTCCAGCACGAACAGGCCACCCACCTCATGCACGGCGTCGGCCACCGCCTTCAGGTAGTCGTCGGGCAGGATCATGCCGGCCGCCGTCTCGACGTGGGGGGCGAAGACCACCGCCGGTTTTTGCGCGCGGATGGTGGCCGTCACCTCGTCGATCGGGGCTGGAATCCAGGGCGACTGCTTGTCGGTGCCGGTGCGGCGGGCCTTGAGCACCGTGGCGTCAGGGGTGATGCGGCCCATCTCGATGATCTGGGACCAGCGGTAACTGAACCAGCCGTTGCGGATGATCAGCACCTTTTTGTCGTTGGCGAACTGGCGCGCCACCGATTCCATGCCAAAAGTGCCACTGCCCGGCACCAGCACGGCCGAATGGGCGTGGTAGACGCTCTTGAGGATGCCCGAGATGTCTTTCATCACGCCCTGGAAGCTCTTGGACATGTGGTTCAGGGCGCGGTCGGTGTAGACCACGGAAAATTCGAGCAGGCCGTCAGGGTCGACGTTGGGCAAAAGTCCGGGCATGGTGGTCTCCGTTTCAGGGCGTCATGGGAATGGCACCAGCCCGTGGGCCAGGTGGGTCTGGCAGCTTAGCACGGCACGCCGCCGGGTGCCCGTCACCAGGAATCAACCATCCGGGCGCCGCTGGCCGGGCCCGGGCCTTTCATCGCGGCGGCGTGCAGTCCCCGTGCCAGCCAGCCACGGGTTTCGGCCGGGTCGATCACCGCGTCGATCTCCAGCGTGGCCGCCATGTTGAGCGCCTGC
>JBGSNW010000058.1:0-6453 GCA_041739435.1 Burkholderiaceae bacterium | reverse complement strand
AGCACCGGGCGGAAGTCCTTCGCCCGGGCGAGCATGCCCTGCAGGTAGTCCAGGCCGCTGCGGTTGGTCAGTTCAATCAGTTGCGCCATGGGGAACTCCCGTCTAAAATTGGGCTTCCCTGTGACATCAGCCCCCGGTGGTTTACGCCGGATTCGTTTCGAACGTCTTGGCTGGGGCTCACGGGGTTTCTCATTTCTGGGCCTTGGTCTTGATCACCAGGCTTTCCAGCTGCAGCGAGCGGTTGCGCTTGCCCGACAGCACCTCCCACACTGCCCTGAAAACTTCGCCGTTGATGGCTTTCGTTGCCACCACCGTGGGGTTTCCGTTGCGAGACGCCCTGCCCGCGCGCAAGGTGTCCGCGTCGTTGAGCACGTTCGCCAACAACGCGAAATCGGCTGGTTTGGCAGGACGTTGACCGGCTCCGTCGAACTGGTGCGAACTCTCAACATGGCGCGGCGCCTCGGCGGGCAGCAGAACGGTGAAGCCTTCGACCGGCGTGCCAGCCACCGCGCCCACTTTGCCCGGCTGCTCGACAAACCCCATCCACAACGGATCGCGGCGCTGCCGATCGGCCAGCACATCGCGCACGAAGTCCTGCGCCAGGTCGTTGGCGGCGATCGCCTTGTTCACGTCGGCGGTGAGTGCCCTGCTGATTGCAGGGGGATAGCTGATCAGCTTGTCCTGCACGAAGCTGCGCAGCTCGTCATCGGCGCGGGCGCCGGGCGCGTAGTCCCAGCCCTCGTCAATGCCCACCGGTGCACCGGTTTTCGGGTCGGTGGCCAGCCAGCCGTCGGGCGGCTCGGTGGCATCGCCCGCGGCTGGCGCCTTGACCGCGACCACACGGCACTTGCAGCCCCAGCCGTTGGGTGGGAAGTGCGTGGCCCAGAAAGGGTGGTCGTGGCGCAGCGTGAGGCCCGAGTCGCCCCAGGCCTTGTGATGCGGGCGGGGCGTGGTCACGCTGTCGTCGTGAATGTAGCGCCAGAACGGGCGGCGCGAGAGCAGCGCCGGGTCCAGCAGTTGCTTGCGGCGCCCGGCCGCGTAGGAGGTGGCCAGGTTGGTCTGGTAGATCACCCGCGTGCGCCAGGCCTCGCCAGCCTTGGTTCCTTGGCCGGTCCAGCCGGTCCAACCGCGTTGCTTCACGATGGACTTGAACTGCTTTCGGAACTCGCCAATGCTGCCGCCCTGCACCGCACTGTCTACCGCGCCGCGCAGATCGTGCAGCAGATCGGCCTTCATCACGCCAGCCACCATGAAGGCACGGTCGTGCGCGCCGCGCCGGATGTCGCGCCAGGTCTCGCTGGGCGTCAGATCGTCAGGCACCGGTGCTCTCCTGCGCGATGGCGTCCATGCCCTGCAACTGCGCCAAAGTAAAGGCCAACTGCATCAGCTCGGCCAGCTGCTCGACGGGCAGATCGCCATAAGCCCCCAGCAGCGCTTCCTGCAGCACGGCCGGGTTGTCATAGGCCGGGTTTTGCACCAGCTCCTGCAGGCGGTCCACCCAGCCGTCCACGAGCTGGGCCGAACCGGTGCCCAGGCGGCGCGTGAGCGCTGCCGTGGCCGATGTGGTGGCGGCCGCTGCGGCCTCGGCAAAGCTGGCCGGTTCGTCGGCAACGGCTTCCCCGTTGTCGCCAACAGGTTGCCCTGGGGCGGGCAATGCCGGTGACGTGGGCGGCGGCGCCGACCTGCGGCGGTAGCCCTCGCCGTACTTGGCGCGCAGGCTGGCTTCGTCCAGCTCGTAGCCCATGTCGTGCAGCAGCTTGTCGGTCTCGGCCAGCGACTTGGTGTCTTCTTCTTCCTTGATCTGGCGCGACACCTGGCAGGGCTCGAACCCGTTGAACTCGCAAATCCACTCGATGATCGTTTCGTTGAGCGTCTCGGACAACAGGTCGCTGTCGGCCTGCGTCAAGTCCTGGCGCACGTTCTGCCGCTCTTTTGACGCAGCGGCCAGCGCGCCGCCGCCCTGGCCTGCGGGTTCCTGGCCTGTGAGCACCTCGGCGATCCACTCATCCATGTAGCGCACCAACTGCTCTTGCGTGGTCACGTTGCCCGAGAGTCTGCTCTCCAACAACGCGATCTCCATGCCCTCGGGCGTGGCCAGGAAGCCGTCATTGCTCATGGCGCGCAGCGCGTCCACCAGCGTGGCCTTTTCCTTGGGGCTGGCGCCGCGAGGGTACTTGCCATGGGGCGTGGGCGAGCCAAAGCGGTCGTTCAGCTTGTTCCAGGCCACGATGCCCTTGCGCTTGAAGTACACCGGCCACCACAGCTGCAGGCCCAGGCCGGTGCCGTAGGGGTTGTCGTCTTCGGCGTTCACGCGGTGGACGATGAACTTGCGGTCTGGCACGGGAATGCCCTTGAGCATGTTCTCGCGCGTCAGCATCTGCAGGCGCGGCGGGCTTTTCTCGTCGTCCTGCACAAACACAAAGCGGCGCTGCGCGCGCTTGGGCACCCGCATCGGCACCACCAGGTTGTCGCGCACCGTCCAGACTATTTCGGCGATCGCGTGCCCGGCAATCAGCGCCTCCATGAGATCCTGGCACAGCTTGTCGAACCTCGCCCGCTTGAGGATTTCGGACACCTGCTCGGCGTGGGCGCTGGCCTTGACCGAATTCTTCTCGACCGGCTCCACCGTGTACGGCTTGCCAATCAGCGCCAGCTGGCGCTTTTGCAGCCCGCTGAACACCTTGCCGTCGCGCTTCAAGTCGCGGTACAGCTCCACACCGCCATTGCCGCGTTCGATCAACAGCGGATCGTTGGTGCGCAGCACGCCCATGTACGTCTGCTCAAACGGGTCGCGCAAGCGGTTGGCGAATTCGGCGTTCAGCTCGGGTGCCGGGGCCGTTTTGCTGACGGCGGCAACAGGGTCGGCTTTGCGCCGGGTGTGGGGTTCAGTAGCCATTGACGAAGTCTCCGAGGTTCGAGCTGCTCTCGCGCGGGCCGCCGCTCATGTATTCGATAGGGGCGGACGGGGCGGACGCCGCGTGCCGTGCCAACGCCAGCGCCCAGAACCTGTCGGCGTGGCCAATGCCATCGCTCTCGGCCACGAAACGGATGTTCCCGGCCACGGTGGTCACCTTCTGAAGCTTGCGAAAGTCGGCGCGGATGTGCGGGTCTTCAGGGATGCGGACCTTGCGGTCCTCCATGTCACCCTTGATCGCGTAGGCCAGCGCTTCCTTCACCTGGGCGGTGAACGTGACGCCCTCAACGCGGCTCTCACCGTACTTGTCTTGGGCATCGTCGGTCCAGCCGATGCCCAGGCCCGTGGCGTCGATGCAGACGCGGTCGCAAATTTCGATCCACGGCCAGAGAATCTTCTCCTGATCGCCCTTGCGCATTTTCTCCAGGCACTCGATGTGCCGCGTGTAGAACACGTCGCCCAACTGCTCAACCACCCAAAGCACCGTCAAGTCCTTCTTGCGGCCGATGTCTATGCCGGCGTACAGACGCCCCTGAAAAGGCCCCTGCAGGCCGCGCCGCCAGTCTGTTCCGCCGGGGTACTCGCAGGCCGTGATCAAGCCGTATTCCAGAAACTTGGCATCGTCATCGGCCGGGATGCACATGTACTCCTGGTCGAAGCTCTCGGCATCGGCCGCGCCGTTCTTCACGTAGTCGAAGTACTGCGCCTCGTCCATGGCCTGCTGCTCGGCGTCGGCTGGCAGGGCCTGCTGCAGCTTCCACAGAAAGCCCTGGTCCAGCGCGTCCTGCAGGGTCACCCGGTGCAGGCTGATCTTCTTGGGATTGCCACCAAAGCGCGCCTCGCGCACCAAGCCGTTGAAAAAGCTGTGCGAACCACGGTGCGTGCCCACCAGCTCCATGGAGCCGCCCCAGGTGATGCCGGGGTAGGCAATCGCCCACATCTTGCGCTGGTCTTTGTGCAGGGGGAACTCGTCCAGAATGCGCGAGCCGCGCTTGCCCGCTTGCGCGTCCGGGTTGCTCGACATGCTGTGGATGCGCCGCCCGCTGGCGAACTGCAGCACGTAGGCGCTTTGCTGCTTCTCGGCGTCCAGCACCACCTGGCCCAGGTCCTTGGCCGCCATGCCCATCACACTGGCCCACAGCTTGCAGTCTTCAATGAACAGCCGCGCCTGAATGTCGTCGCGGCTGCTCACCCACTCATCAAAGCGCGCGCCCTGCGCCGAGGCCCGCTCATCCGCACCGTAGGCCGTCGACCAGCTGATGCCGATCTGCCGCGACTTCTCCATGAGCTTGATGCGCGACTCGTCCTTGATCCATGCGCTCTGGAACGGCAAAAAGATCGAATCGCGATCCTTGGGGATGCACTTGGCGCGGCCCTTGATGATCATCGTTTCAACGGGATGGCGAAAACCCGCACCGGTGTTGGTCCAAAGTGGCGGTGGACGATCTCGGTCTCAGTCGATCCACGCCAAGGAAACGTGATCCGGCGCTCGGCATCATCCTTTCTCGGGTAGCCCAAGGTCATCACCACGTTGCGGTATGAACGGCCTTCGATGCGACGGCGCCAATAGGGTGTGGCCATGCGGAACTCCACCACCTTCTCGCCAGCACGAATAGCGTGGAAGTACTCGGCCTTGAGGGGGAGGATCAGATCGGCTTGCATGGCGTTCTGCGATCAGCCGCCGTGCGTCACGTGGCCGTAGCTCTCGGCCACAGCAGCGGCGCGCGGATCGACGGCGTTGGCCAGCTTCGTGCGCAGCTCGTAGCCCATGAGCGGCCAGATTTTTGAGACGGCGTTCTCGCGGGCGATCCTGCGGCCGATCGCGGCGTCGAAGTTGGCTGGACTGGCGCAAGCGCTCTCGCAGGTCACAGTAAAGCCATTGCAGAGCACCAGGACACATAAGGTCAGGAGCTTGGTCTCATGCGGCACGCGGTAGATCAAGCCCTCGGCTTCACGATGCGCACCGTGAATGCCTTCGGCCGCGGTGAAGTAATGCTCGCTCTCGATGTTCGCCTCAATGTCCGCAGGCGTCACTCGGGGTGCCACGTTGGCACCGGCCTGGGCGATTGCTTGCTCGGTCTGCTGATCGGAATTCATGGGGGCCTTTCGGTGGTGGTCAAACAATCCCCAAAGCCTCGCGAATCGCGGCCTTGGTGTCGGCGGTCACGCCGCCCTTGTTCGGCATGGCGTCGAGCTTGGCGCGCTGCTCTTCCAGCAGCTTGCGGCGGGCCTCTTCAGCCACGGCGCGGCGCTCTTTCAGGTTCAGGCTTCGGGCCTCCTGGGCGGTCTTGGCGGCACGGGCCAGATCCAGCACGTCGGCGATCTCCATCACCTCGCCGTCGCGCTGCGCATCCAGGGCCTGAAAGGTTCGTTTACTCGCCAGCGTTGTCACCGCCTGGGCCAGCAGCGCACCACTCTTGGCGTCGAAGTTCTCGCCCAGCTCAGCCACCAGCGCCTCGGCTGCCACCGTCATCTCGCGCTCACTCTTGACGATGTCGGCAATGGTCTGGCTGTGTCGGTGCACCGCGCTGCGGCTAGGAATGGCGGCCGCGTGTTGGGGAAACTGCTCGCGCAGATCGCCTATCAGCTCGTCCAGCGTCAGCCGGTTTTCGCGCAGGCGCTTTTGGAGGTGCGCCTTCACGTCGGGCGGCAGCTTGTCAATGGTGCTCTTGCGGCCCATGGCTCAGGCCCTCGGCTTTGCGACGCCGTCCACCACCGCACGACCCTCGGCCACGTCCTGCCCGCGCTCGGCCAGCGTGCAAACCAGCACCGACGCAACCTCATCCACCGCCATCAGGCCCTGCTCGGCCAGCCAGCGCAGCTCGGTCTTCACCTGGTCGCGCGTGGGCGCGTGGCCCAACTGGTGCAGCATGGTCGAGAGCACCGAGCTGTTGGCCCGATAGCCCGGCATTTCGGCCAAGATGCGCAGCAGCACCAGGCGCATGTCCTTTCGCAGAAAGTCCGCATACATGGTTGGCCCTCCCATCATTTCTTGAGCAAGAAGTCTTCAATGCGATTGATTGCCAGCCGCATGCCGTGCATCTCGCGGTGCGACGCTTCCTGCGTGGCCTGCATGGCCCGCAGATCACTCAGCAGCTCGCTGATCTCAGTGCTACTGGGCAGATGCTTCACGTCGCTCTCCAGCCGGTCGATGCGGCTGGCGTGGTTGGCGATCGTGGTGCCAAGTGCCGTCTCCACCGCCTTGATGTGCTGGCTGTTGTCTTTGTCGCGCGTGGCGATCCACGTGTAGATTACCGAACCAATCGGGAACACGATCACCGACAGAACCTGTAGCCAGTCCCGCAAAAGTTGAGATTCAAAAGTCACACGCAGCCTCTCGCTTTCTCCAGACGTGCCTGGCACGCCACACACAACACACACCCCGGCACGGCCACGCGCCGTGCCAGCGGAATTTCTGCACCGCAGCCCTCATCACCCTCGCAGAACTGCGCGGAATCGGCCACCGTCTTGCCCATCAGGCCCGCACGGCGGCGCTGCGCGCGCAGCGCGTCGTCTCGCGCAATGGCCTCGCGCTCGCT
>JBGSNW010000037.1:0-1697 GCA_041739435.1 Burkholderiaceae bacterium | reverse complement strand
GCACGGTGGCCCGACACGAGCTGGCGCAGGCCCGCACCCGCATGGGCGCCACGGCCGCCTACTTCACCACGCCCGAGCAACTGCAGACGCCGCCGCGCATCCGGTAGATCTGAATTCGGATTTTGCGCCGGATTGACGAATTCTCCACGTGGAATGGTCGTTGAATGCTACCAATGACGTAGCTGTTTGATCGTCATTCGAACCAGCAATCGAGGCGTCCAGAAGCCTTTCCTCCACTACACCCTCACGTGCGGCGAGCGTTGCTGCAAACATTTAAAACACAAAAAAAGGGATCTTCCAGCCGCTTTTGGCATGAACGGCGGGGGGGGGGTAGACACTGTTTGCAGGTTGGCCACGGGCCATCCAGGGGCTTTGAGGTCGGGAGTCATCGGCCGTCAGGTACGACCAGAACCTGGCAGATTCGGTATGCGTCATGGTAGGCAAGGAATCGCATTTCCCCACAATTTGCACGTCAACTTTTACGATCGGAACGATATGCGAAACAACCAGCCGGTGACTCAAAGGGAATATGAATTCCCTGACAATGCAACGCTCATGTCGGTCACCGACACGCAGAGTCACATTACCTATGCGAACGCTGCGTTTATCGCGGTCAGCGGGTTCACGCGGGAGGAGACGCTTGGCCAGCCGCACAACATGGTGCGTCACCCCGACATGCCCAAAGAGGCTTTCGCTGACATGTGGAAGACTTTGCAGGGCGGCGAGTCGTGGTCGGCCCTGGTCAAGAACCGGCGCAAGAACGGCGACCATTACTGGGTGAGGGCCAATGCAGCTCCGGTGCGCCGTAACAATCAACTGGTGGGCTACCTGTCCGTCCGGACCAAGCCCGCCCGAGCTGAAATCGCGGGCGCGGAAGCGCTGTACCGTGATTTGAGCGAAGGCAAGGCGGGTGGACGGGCGCTTTACAAGGGCCTGGTGGTGCGGACTGGCCTGATGGGATGGACGTCAGCGCTTCAGACCATGCCTGTTGCTTGGCGTATTCGATGGGGCTCGCTTGCGGGGATCGCCATTGTCGTCGGGAGCTGTGCCGCAGCTGGACTGGGTGCAGGCACGTTGGCGGTGGTGGCGGGGGCGGCAACGTTGTCCGCGCTGATCGGAAATCTGTGGCTCGAATCCCAGATTGCGGCGCCGCTCGCAACAGTCATGCGGGTGGCGAAGAATGCCGCCACAGGCAACCCCGAACGCAACGTGTTCTTGAACCGCGTAGACGAAATTGGGATGTTGCTGCGCACCGTGAATCAGTCGGCCTTGAACCTGAGTTCGCTGGTTGACGATGTCAGTGGACAAACCGAGGGCGTGCATTTGGCCAGCAGCGAAATCGCGCAAGGCAACAGCGACCTCAGCGCACGCACCGAGCAAACCGCCGCCAGCCTGCAAGAGACCGCCGCCTCCATGGAGCAGCTCAACGCCACCGTCCGGCAAAACGCCGACAACGCCAAACAGGCCAACCAGTTGGCGCTGGGGGCCAGCACCGTGGCCATCCAGGGCGGCGACGTGGTGGGCCAGGTGGTCAGCACCATGAAGGGCATCAACGATTCGAGCAAGAGAATTTCCGACATCATCAGCGTGATCGACGGCATCGCCTTCCAGACCAACATCCTGGCCTTGAACGCGGCGGTCGAGGCCGCCCGCGCGGGCGAGCAGGGCCGCGGCTTTGCCGTGGTGGCCAGCGAAGT
>JBGSNW010000024.1:0-1941 GCA_041739435.1 Burkholderiaceae bacterium | reverse complement strand
GTCGCTCGAACGCGTGGCGATCAACCTGGACGACGCCCCCATCCCCGACAACGCCGGCGCCCGGCCGGTCGATGCACCGGTGGTGCCTGGCGCACCGGCGGCCTATTTCAGCACCCTGCCCATCCGGGCCATGCGCGACGCCGTGTTGGCCGAGGGCTTGGCGGCCGAGGTGTCACAAACGGCCGGCACCTTCGTCTGCAACCATGTTTTTTTCGGATTGATGCACTTTCTGGCCACACGGCGCGGCTTTCGCACGGTGCGCGGCGGCTTCATTCACCTGCCCTGGCTGCCCGGCCAGGGCCAGCCGTCCATGCCGCTCGCCGACATGGTGCGCGGCCTGCGTGTGGCGGTTCGAGCTGCCTTGGCGCACAGGACAGACGCACGGCTGAGTGGCGGCGAGTTGCACTGAACGCAGGTGTCAGCGCAACAACCAGCGGGCGTCAGCCGCCAATCCCGAGCCAAACGCGCAGTTCGCCCGGCGAGACCGGCCGGAAGTGGCGTTCGAACAGGTCGTTCAGCTGCTTCTGCGTAAGACCAAATTCGCGCACCGCGTCCAGCCCCACCTGCGAACGCGCCAGTTCACGCAGGTGCCCGAAAAATGCGCCAATCTGGCGTTGCTGCATTTCGCGGATGCGGCCACGGGGAATCAGCGGCTTGCCCTGTTGCTCCAGCCAGTAGTTCCACGAGTCGTAATAATCGTTGAGTGTGAACAGCGTCGAAGGAAAATCGAAATACTCCACCGCTGCGCCCTGCTTCCCTTGCAAAGACGACAGCACCAGAATCGATCGCTTGAGCGGTGCATCCTGCCTGCCCTGGTAGGCGCGGTCAGTGCTCAAGGTGCTGGTGCGGGCCTTGATAAGCGGCCATGTCTTGTTCTTAAACGACTCGAGGTCGTCCACGTCGGAGGGGCAGATTACTTGCAGTTGCTTGTCGGTGCCAGCGCCCTGAACGATCAGCAGCGCCGGGATGAGGAAATTGCTGAAGTACCCGTAGGCCAGCGCGCGGCCGATGTCGTAATGCTGGGAGCCGTCGAGCTTGCCTTCGATCTGCCGCTCCTTCAGGTGAATTGCCACGAACAGCGCAATCGCCAGCGTAATCAATGTGCGAAACGCGTCGCTGGCCAGCGCCGCCTGCAGACTGAGCGGCAGCACGCAGCGTTCGGGTGTGAACAGACAGCCTCTGTCGCCGGCTGCCGCGACCAGCATGCCGAACAGGCACGCCACCACCAGCGCAATGGTTGCGCCCCGCGTGACCCAAGTGTATTCGTTCCAGAGGTCCTTGGTGGCCAGCCACAGGCGGGCAAACCGGCCCATGGGTGGCACGCTGGTGGACAACACCGACGCGTCACCGTCTACCGTGACGTAGGTCTTGGTCATGGTCTCCAGCACCTCGAAGGCGCCGGTGAAGCCAGCAGGAATGTGGATCGCCTCGCCTGCCCTCGCTTCCTTGAAGCCGCCCGCCGCATCGTGCACGCGGCAGCGGCCACTGAGCACCGTGAACACTTCCTGCTCAGCTGGGCCGAACACGATGTGCCACTTGCCAGGCTCGCAGCGCCACACGCCGGCCGAAATCTGCCGCGCATCGCACAATGGGCCATCGAGTGCGTCCCACCTCTCGCGCCGCGGGTTGCCGTCGATGCGCCGCTCGGGCTGCGGGTACGACACGTCCGGCGCGCCGGACGGGGCATGAACAGAGAAAACGGTGGTGTCGGAAATAGCCATGCGCCGATTATCGACAGCACGGTGAGCCCTCGCGCCGTTGCCCGGAGACATCGTTACGATTGCGCGATGACCCCCCTGCTGAACGCCACCGAAACCGCCGCCCACCTGCCCTGGCCCGCGCTGGTCGCTGAAATTGAAGCCCTGCTGCGCGACCCCTCGGTGCAGGTGCCGCCGCGCCAGGTATTGCCGCTGCCCGGCGGCGCCAGCCAGTCCAGCAACT
>JBGSNW010000018.1:0-1548 GCA_041739435.1 Burkholderiaceae bacterium | reverse complement strand
GCCGCGTCGGCCGAGGCAGCGAGTGAGGCTGCGGGTGGGGCTGCCGATCCGGCGCCGGCATTGCTGCACATGCCGCCGGCCAGTCGCAGCATTTCACTGACCGTCCTGGCGCTGCTGGGTTCGGTCTTCATGTTGCACTGGGCGCAAAGCGTTTTCATTCCGCTCATGCTGGGCGTCACCCTGAGTTACGCCCTGGGGCCGACCGTCCAGCGCCTGCAGCGCCTGCATGTTCCACGCGCGGTCGCTGCCGCCCTGGTCATGGTCGCACTGACCGGTGGCACCGGCTGGGTTGCCTACTCGATCAGTGACGACGCGAATTCGTTCATCGAATCCTTGCCCGACGCCGCGCAGAAGCTCCGGCAGGCCGTGCGCGCC
Organism: Burkholderiaceae bacterium; assembly: GCA_041739435.1. Lineage (GTDB taxonomy): Bacteria > Pseudomonadota > Gammaproteobacteria > Burkholderiales > Burkholderiaceae_C > PHCI01. The sequence goes on along the minus strand of JBGSNW010000018.1, from coordinate 1,173 downwards.
CAAAGAAGCCGGTCCGGGACCACCATGGACAAGGTGCAACGGGCGGCAACCCAGATTGAGCAGGCGGCCGCAGAAAGCGGTGCCAGTCCACCCGGCACCGCCCGCGGTGTCACGCGGGTGCAAATCGAGCGGGCCCAGTTCAGCGTGAAGAACTACCTGTGGAGCAGCATGCCCGGCATGGTGGCGTCCATCGGGCAGGGGTTGACGGTGGTGTTCATCACGTTTTTCCTGCTGGCTTCGGGCGATACGTTTCGCCGCAAGATCGTCCGGCTTGCCGGGCCGACGTTCGCGCGGCGAAAGGTGACGACCCAGGCCCTGAATGAAATCACGGCGCAGATCCAGCGCTACCTGATGGTCCAGATTCTGCTCGGCGCCATTGTCGGCATCGCGACCTGGCTCGCCTACCTGGCGATTGGTGTCGAACATGCCGCCGTCTGGGGCTTGCTGGCCTTTTTGTTCAACTTTGTGCCCTATATCGGATCGGTGGTGGTGATGGGCGGGTCGGCGGTCATCGGGTTTGTCCAGTTTGGCAGCATCGAGATGGCGTTGCTCGTGGCCGGGGTGTCGCTGGTGTTGCATACCATCGTGGGTAACCTGCTCGCCCCCTGGCTGACGGGCCGGGCCAACCGCCTGAACGCCGTCACGGTCTTTGTCGGCATCCTGTTCTTTGGCTGGCTGTGGGGTGTCTGGGGGCTGCTGCTCGGCATCCCGATGCTGCTGATGGTCAAGACCGTGTGCGACCGGGTGGACGACCTCAAGCCCGTGGGCGAAATGCTCGGGGCGTGACCGCGTCGCCGGAAAACGACGCCCGGATGCGTTCGCTGGCACACAGACGTCCACGCAGTGCAGCAGCACCATCGGCAAGGTGATTCAGGCCGTTGGGGCGCAAATTTCTTGCGCGCGGTGGCTGGCACGCGGGAGGGCTTGTCAAATGCTGCAACGGACTTGGGCTCGGACTCTGGGGGCCGTGCTGGCGCTGGCGACGGTGGCATTGCTGGTGTCGACCTTTCATGGCGTGGTGACCGGCGCCATGAAGCAGGGCGAGCTGCGGCGCGCCAACGATGCGCAGCATGACATGGCCGTCTGGCGCTGTCGCACCCTGGGTGGAAAGGGCGCGCGCGAGGTCTGCCTGCTCCAGTTGGCGCTGAAGGCGCCGGACGCCATGCAGGCGTC
>JBGSNW010000543.1:0-19288 GCA_041739435.1 Burkholderiaceae bacterium | reverse complement strand
GCAGGCGGCGCGGCACCGGTGCGCGTGATCGCCGCCCGGATCTCGCGCAGCTTGGCCGTCAGCCGGCGCTGGTTGACCTCGCCGATGCGCAGCAGCATCTTCTGGCCCGCCGTCAGGGACTGCAGTGCGGGGTCCGAGAACTCGTACCGCACCCAGGGCCGCACCGACGGCACCGAACCCTTGACCTCCACCAGCGTCACCCGCAAGGGGTTGGCGGGCGTGGGTGTGGACAACAGCACGTCGATCACCGCGACCAGCCGGTCATTGAAATAGCGGCCGGGAAAACCCAGCTCTTCATAGGCCGTCTGAAACAGCGGATACAGACGGGTGTAAAACGCCACCGCTCGGGCCGTATCGACCGACTCCAGAAAGATGACCAGCGGCGCATAGCGCAGGCTGTTGTCCGCTCCGATCAAGGTTTCGCCTGGCGTGGCGGGCGCCGGGTCGGTCGTGATGAAACGACCCGGCGCCGGGTTGACCGGCCACAGGGTCAAAGGCGCATGCGAACGCGCCAGGTTGTCCACGGTGGCCACCACACGCCGCACCAACCCGTCGACCTGCAGGAAAGTCAGCACGTTCTTGCGCCCCACCAGCTCCGTGACCGCCGCCACCACACGGTCCTGCGGATCGTCGGCCGACGGTGCCGCAACGGGTACCTCCGTGGACTCGATGGGGTGGCGAATGGCCGGTTCGGGAGCGGGCGCAACAGGCGCAGACGCGTTGTCGGCGGGGATCGGGGGCAGCGCGGCCACCTCGGGGGCTACGGCGGCCACAGGCTCGGGGGCAGGAACCGGGGCGTACCCGTGCTGGTAGGCGTAATAAGCACCGCCGAGCACCACGACGATGAGCGCGAGCAGGAGACCGGCAGCAGGTTTCTTCATGTTGGATCGGCGTCAACGCGCAATGCGGCAACGGTTCATGCTAACACCCGTCAGGGCCCATGCCAACCCTACTCCCTAGGACACCCTACTCCCTAGGACCCTACTCCCTAGGACACCCTAGGCACGCGCCCCAGGCGGCTTGTGGTGTGCGCCCGTACAGCACACGCCCACCGCTTCTGACCTGCCGCTACCCCATGACCTTGGCCGGAAGCCAGGTCGCGAGTTCCGGAAAGAAGCACAGGATGACGATCGCCAGCACCATGCAGAGCATGAATGGAAACGCTCCGCGCAGGATCGTGCCCAGGCGCACGTCGGGCGTGATGCTGTTGATGACAAAGAGATTCAGCCCCACCGGGGGCGTGATCAGGCCCAACTCCATGTTGATGGTCAAGATCACGCCGAACCAGATCGGGTCAAAGCCCACCGCCGTGATGACGGGCATGAGAATGGGCGTCGTCATCAGGATGATGGCGGCCGGCGGCAAAAAGAACCCCGCCACCAGCAGCATCACGTTGATGGCCAGCAGCACCACCCACCTGTTGACCTGCATGTCTGCAATGGAGGTGGCCACGCTCTGCGTGACCTGCAGCGACGACATCATGTAGCCAAACAGGATCGAAGTCCCGATGATCATGAGCAACATGCCCGACTCGCGCAGCCCGTCGCGCAGGATTAACCAGAGGTCTTGGGGCCGCCACACGCGGTAGATGACGATCACCATCACCAGACAGAGCATCGCCCCCACGCCCGCCGCCTCCGAGGGGGTGGCGATGCCGCCGTACAGCGAATACACCACGCCGATGATCACGGCAATGAATGGCAGCAGCCGCGGCAACAGTTCGAACTTCTCCCGGAGCGAATAGATGCGGTCCTGGTCCACCAGGCGCGTGCCCCGCTTCCAGCTGAGAAACAGCGCCCACAGCATGAACAGGCCGGTCAGCAGCAGGCCCGGGATGATGCCGGCCATGAACAACCGACCGATCGACGTTTCAGAGGCGATGCCGTAAAGAATCATGGTGACGCTGGGTGGAATCAGGATGCCCAGCGTGCCCCCGGCGGCGATGGCCCCGGTGGCCAGGTCGGCGTCGTAGCCGCGCTTGCGCATCTCGGGAATGCCCATCTTGCCAATGGCCGCGCAGGTGGCGGGTGATGAACCTGTGAGCGCGGAGAACAGCGCGCAGGCACCGATGTTGGAGATGACGAGCGATCCCGGCACCCGGTGCAGCCAGCGCGCCAGGGCTTCGTACAGGTCGCTGCCAGCGCGTGACGACGCCACTGCCGCGCCCATGATCACGAACATGGGCAACGACACCAGCGTGAAGTCGCTCAGCCCCGCGAAAACGGTTTCGGGAACGAAATGGATGCTGTTCCAGCCGTCAAAGGCGACCATGAAGAACAGGGCCACAGCGCCCAGGCCAAACGCAATGGGCAAACCGGTGACGAGGACCGCCGTGGTGACGACGAAGATCAGCATGCCGATGACCAGTGGGCTCATGACGGCTCCGTGGGCAAAAGCCCGAACGGCAGCTCACGCCGGGTCAGCACCAGCCAGATGTCGGCCAGGAACTGCAGACAGAGCAAAGTCAAACCGACAGGCAGCGCCAGGTAGGGGATCCACACCCGCGCGCGCCAGATGGATGAGGTGGTCTGCCCGGTCTCCCAGGCCTCCCGCCACCACGGAATGGCGGCATAGAGAAAAAAGCCGCAAAAGACCAGCGCCACGACGCTGCCCAGAATGTGCAGGACCCGCCGTGCGGAAGCGCCGAGCATCATGGGCACCACGTCCACCGCCACGTGGCCGCGGGTCAGCAGGATGTAGGGCGCCCCCAGGAACGTGGCGGCGATGATGGAAAAAGTGACGAACTCGGTTTGCCAGATCGAGGATTGCCCCAGCACTGCACGCACAAACACCATCTGGCAGACCACCAGCACCGACAACAGGATCAGCCCCGCTGCCGCCACCCCGAAAAAACGAGAAATCGCGTGTACCGCGACGACCCAGGCCGGCAGCCGGGCCGTCGCCACATCCTCACTTGACACTCAGGGCCTTCTCGATCAGCTCCTTGCCGCCCGGCACCTTCTCAGAGAAGATCTTGTAGGAGGTTTTTTGCGCCACTGCGCGCCAGGCCTCGGCTTCGGCGTCGCTCAGGGTGACGACTTCGACATTGTTCTTCTTGTAGGTTTCAACGAGCTTGTCATCCAGCTTTCTGGACTCGGCGGTGAAAAAGGCTTCGGCCTTTTTGGAAGCCGCCGTCAGCGCCCCCTTTTGCGCATCGTTGAGCTTGTCCCAGCTGCGCTTGGAGATCAGCACCGGCTCGTACATGAACCACAGTGCGTTGTCCCCTGGCGCCGTCAGGCACTTGAGCTGCTCATACAGCCGGAACGATACAAAGCTGCCGGACGAGGTGTCGGTGCCCTGTGCCACGCCCTGCTGCAATGCGTTGTACACCTCGTTGGACGGGATGGAGACGATCGACGCCCCGGCACCGGCCCACATCTGGGCAAAGGTGGCACCAGCCGAGCGCACCTTGAGGCCGGCCGCATCTTCGGGCTTGCGAATGCACTTGTCCTTGCCGCCAAATGCACCCGCCAGCCAGGCGTCGGCCAGCACCTTGACGCCACCGCTCTCAATGATGCCGCGGATGTCCTGCATGAACGGCGAGGCGTTGATGCGTGCCGCATGCGCGTGGCTCTTGACCAGGCCCGGCATCAGGGTAGCGCCAAACTGCGGGTGAAAACCCGAAGCGTAATCCAGCGGAAACGACGTCATGTCAATCTGGCCGGTCTGCATGGCTTTCCACTGCTCCTGGGCCTTGACGAGACTGGAGCCGGGGAAGACCTTGATCTCCAGTCCGACGTTCGCCGCCGCGACTTCACGCGCAATGATCTGCACCATCTCGTCGCGGACATCCCCCTTGCCCCCCGGGAACTGATGGGAGGCCTTGAGACTGATGTTGTCGGCCATGGCGGCGGAGAACGGAAAGGCCGCCGCCACAAGGCAGCACAGGAGTTTGGCAAGGGGATGGCGGTTCATGAGCGTGTCTCCGGTTGGTCATCGGTGGATTGGCATTGCAGGCGGGTTGCCGTCACCGCAGCAACAGGCCCGCCGCGAGCGCAACGCAACAACTGTCGTACTGTATTGAAACCTGCCCCAAGCCCTGTCAGTGAATACCATGACGCCCGGCCGGTCGATCCGTGCGGGCATGACCCGCAACGGGCTGCCGCATACACTCCGGGCCATGGCCGAGCCGTTGATCCCGTTGCGCGAAGAGGAGATGGATTTCAGCGCCATCCGGGCCCAGGGCGCGGGCGGGCAAAACGTCAACAAGGTGTCCAGCGCGGTGCACCTGCGCTATTCGATCCCCGAATCGTCCCTGCCGGACGCGGTCAAGGTGCGGCTGCTCGCGCTGTCAGACCAGCGGATCACCGAAGGCGGCGTGGTCGTGATCAAGGCCCAGACCAGCCGCAGCCAGGAACAGAACAAGGCCGACGCCCGCCAGCGCCTGCAAGACCTGGTGGACAGCGTGGCCGTCGCCCCGAAGCGGCGCAAGGCCACCCGCCCCACACTCGGCTCACAACGGCGGCGGCTGGACGGCAAGACCACGCGCGGCACCGTCAAGAAGCTGCGCGGCAAGGTGTCGGGCAGCGACTGAGCGCCTTACTTTCCGATCACGTCGCCAAAAAGAACCCACTGCTTGCCGTCAAAGCGCGCAAGCTGGGCCTGTTCCACGGGCGAGAAATCGTTTGGCCCGGTGTTCAGGGTGATGCCCGGCAACAGCATGGCGAACTTGGCGTTCTTCAGGCTGGCGGCCTGGCGCATCACGTTTTCGCGGGTCAGGTCATTGCCGCACTGCTTGAGCACCTGCACCATGGCCTGCGCGGCCAGATAGCCATACACATTGCTGGCGTCGGCCACATTGCCTTCGCGGTAGTAACGGGCCATGAAGGCACGCCATTCGAGCATGGCGGGATCGTCCTTCCACTGTGGGTCATTGGCGTCCTTGTAGTACTGCACCGTGACCAGACCCACCGACTTGTCCAGACCGGCCGGCGTCAGCACCGAACCCACCGAGGCGCCCACGTTGTTGAGCAGGTGCAACGGCTTCCAGCCCGAGTCAAACACCTTGCGCACGGCCTGCGCCGCAAACTTCGGCGTGGTGATGTTGATGAAGGTGTCGGCCCCCGAGGCCTTGAGCGTGAGGATTTGCGAGTCCACCGTGGGGTCGGCCACTTCATACGTGGCCTCGGCCACGATCATCTTGGCATTGGGGCCCGAGAGCGCCTCTTTCACGCCCTTGAGCACGTCCTTGCCGTAGTCGTCATTCTGGTAGAGGATGGCAATCTTCGCGTTGGGCTTGTTCTTCAGCAGGTAGCGCGCGTAGATTTCGCCTTCGGTCTGGTAGCTCAGGTTCAGGCCCATGGTCCAGGGGTAGTTCTTGGGGTCGCTCCATTTGGTGGCCCCGGTGGCCAAAAACAGGTGCGGCACCTTCTTGGCGTTCACGTATTTGTGAATGGCCGAATTGCTGGGCGTACCCAGCGTCTGGAACAGCGCCAGAACTTCTTCCTGCTCCACCAGCTTGCGCACCTGCTCCACCGCCTTGGGCGGGCTGTAGCCGTCGTCCAGCGACACCAGGTTGATCATGCGGCCATTGATGCCGCCTTCGTCATTGATCTTCTTGAAATAGGCCTGCTCCACCTTGCCGATGGTGCCGTAGGCTGAAGCGGGGCCGCTGTAGGGCATGGTCTGCCCGAGCTTGATCTCCTTGGCCGAGGCGCCGGGGCCGTATTTGGCTTGGGCCATGGCGTTGCCCGCCATCAACGTGCAGGTGAGCGCGATCGAGGCCGCAGCCCACAGTGGGGGGCGGAATTTGACGAGTTTCATCTTGCTTCCTTTCGAATCTTCAGACTTGCACAAAGCGGGGCCATGGCCACGCTACCTCTTGAAAAACCGCTTGCGTGCCACGCGCAAGGCGCCCGCAACGCCCGAAGGCATCACGTACATGAAGCCAATCAGGAACACGCCGTAAATGGCCCAGGGTGCCGCCTTGGAAATCTCGTCGGCCACGTTCGGAATGAACTGGATGAACAGCGCACCAAATAGGGCCCCCGAAATGGACGCCAGGCCGCCCACCACCACGCCCACCACCAGCGTGATCGACAGGAAGATCGAGAACGAATCGGGTGCCACGAACTGGATGGCAATCGCCCCCAAGGCACCGGCCACGCCGGTGTAGAACGCCGAGACACCGAACGTGAGCGACTTGTACAGGGCCGTGTTGACCCCCATGGCCTGCGCGGCAATCGGCTGGTCGCGAATGGCCACCATGGCGCGGCCGACGCGCCCGCGCAGCAGGTTCCACGCCGCAAAAAACAGCAGCACCACCCAGCCCAGGGTGAAGAAGTAAAGCCAGCGGTCCTGCGACATTGGCAACCACGATGGCGGATCGGGCTTGACGATGACCACGCCCATCACCCCACCCGTCCAGTGCTCCAGGCTCTTGTGCTTGAGGATCTGCGGCATGGCGACCCCCAGTGCAAACGTGGCCAGCGCAAGGTACAGCCCTTCCAGCCGCAACGCCGGCAAGCCAAACAGGAAGCCGGCCACCCCGCAGACCACGCCCGCCACCGGAATGGTCACCCAGTACGGCACCCCGAACTTGTCCATCAGCACCGCGGCGGTGTAGGCCCCGATGGCATAGAAGGCGCCGTGGCCCAGTGAAATCTGGCCGTTGTAGCCGGTGAGCATGTTCAGCCCGAGCAAGGCGATCGAGTAGGCCAGCGCCAGCGTGAGCTGGAACACGCGGTAGTTGCCCAGCAGGAACGGCAGCACGCAGGCTGCGACCAGCAACACCCCCACACCGATGATCTGGCGTGTGCTTGCGGCAGGCCGGGAACTGGGGGAAGCGGAGGTATTCATGGGTTCAGACCCTGGCCACATGCACTTTGCCAAACAATCCCGAGGGCTTGACCACCAGCACACCCACGATGATCACCAGCGCCACCGTGAGCTTGAGCTCCGAGCCCAGATAGACCCCCACCACGTTCTCCAGCACACCCACGATGAACCCGCCGAGCACGGCCCCGCCCGGGCTGTCGATGCCTCCCAGCAATGCGCCGGCGAACGCATACAGGAGGATGCCGCCCATCATGTTGGGTTCGAGAAACACCACCGGTGCGACCATCATGCCGGCCACCGCCCCGATGGCCGATGCCAAGCCCCAACCCAGCGCCAGCATCCAGCCCACGCGCACCCCCACCAGACGGCTGGACACCGGGTTTTGCGCCGCTGCGCGCATGGCCAGGCCCAGCGGCGTGTAGCGGAAGAACACAAACACCATCAACAGCACCACCAGCGTGACGGCGGTCGAACCCAGCTCGTGCGATGACACGTAAGGGTTGCCAAACAGCGGCTCCGAAGGAAACGGGCTGGGAAAGGGCTTGATGGTGTACGAATAGATCCAGCCGGCCACGCTGTTGAAGATCACCAGCAGCCCGATGAACACGATCACCACCGACAGGATGGGCGCGCTCTCGACCGGCTGGATGACCACGCGCTCCAGCACCACCCCGCCAATGAAGGCGATCACCACCGTCAGGAAGAACGCGCTCCAGTAAGGCATGCCCGCCTGGATCAGGGTCCATGCGAGGTAGGTTGCAAACATGGCGATTTCACCCTGCGCGAAATTCACCAGGTGGGTGGCCTGGTAAATCATCACCAGCGCCAGCGCCACGCTGGCGTAGATGCCGCCCGTGGCCAGGCCCGAAAGGACTTGATGGAAGAGGAGATCCATGGGTGCGTTCTTTCAGTAACCGAGGTACGAGCGGCGCACCGCCTCGTCGTTGCGGATGGATTCGGCCGTACCCGAGATCATCACGCGCCCGGTCTCCAGCAGGTAGGCATGGTCGGCGAGCTTGAGCGCCAGCGACGCATTCTGCTCGACCAGCAGCATGCTGATGCCGTCGCGCTGGTTGATGGTCCGGAAGATCTCAAACAGCTCCTGCACGATCAGCGGCGCCAGCCCAAACGACGGCTCATCGAGCAGCAGCAGGCGCGGCTTGAGCATCAGCGCGCGCGACACCGCCAGCATCTGCTGTTCACCGCCCGACAGCGTGCCCGCCTGCTGGCGCCGACGCTCCTTGAGCTTGGGGAAATAGCCGTAGATGCGCTCAAAGTCGGCCTGCACTTCGGCACGGTCGCTTCGGGTGTAGGCGCCGATGCGCAGGTTTTCCTCGACCGTGAAATTCAGGAAGGTTCCACGACCGTCGGGCACATGCGCCACACCCATGCGCACGATGCTTTCGGTCGGCTTGCCGTCGATGCGCTGGCCACCCAGCGCGATCTCGCCCTGCGTGCGGACCATGCCGCACACGGCGCGCAACGTGGTGGTCTTGCCTGCCCCGTTGGCACCCAGAATGGTCGTGATGCCCCCCTGGCGGACCGAAAAATCCAGGCCATGCAGCACCCGCGTGGCACCGTATTGCGCATGCAGGCCCCGGACCTCGAGCAGGTTTCCGGCCGAAGGAGACGACTCCTGCACGGCGCTCACTGGAGTACCTTCGCCCTGCGGGCTGCGGTGCGAGCTTGCTTGGGAACGGCCCGGCGCGGCGCTCATGCCTCTACCCCCAGATAGGCACGGATCACGTCCACATTGGCCTGCACCTCGGCCGGCGTGCCGTCGGCGATTTTCCGGCCGAAATCCAGCGCGATCACCTGGTCGGACACCCGCATGACCAGGTTCATGTGGTGCTCGACCAGCAAAATGGTGAGCTTCAGTTCGTCGCGGATGCGCCGCAACAGCAGCAGCAGGCCTTCGACCTCTTCATGGTTCAACCCCCCGGCCGGCTCGTCGAGCAGCAGCAGTTTGGGCTGACTCACCAGCGCGCGCGCAAGCTCCACGCGCTTGGCCGTGCCAAATGGCAGGTCGGCCACCGGGGTTTCGCTGACCGACTGCAGGTCCAGCAGCGCGATCACCTGATCGGCATGCAGCCCCAGGCGCTGCTCTTCGCGGCGCACATGCGGCAGGCGCAACGCATTGGACAAAAACCCGCTGGACGTGCGGCTGTGCCCGCCCAGCATGACGTTGTGGCGAACGCTCATCGTCCGAAACAGCGCCAGATTCTGGAACGTCCGCCCGATGCCCAGGGCCGCGATGCCGTGCGGCGGCGTGGCCGTCAGTGCCGTGCCTTCAAACAGGATATGGCCTTCGCTGAAGGTGTACAGGCGCGACAGGCAATTGAACAGCGTGGTCTTGCCTGCACCGTTGGGCCCGATCAGGCCCGCAATGGTGCCTGGCGCGACGTCAAAAGACACACCGTCGAGGGCCGTGATGCCGCCAAAGCGAACCGTGATGTTTTGAACTTGAAGCAGGGCGTTGGGCATGTGGGAAGGGACAGGCGCAACCGATGCGCGCGACAGAACACCGCCGTTTATGCCGCCTATGGAAGGGATCACCTAGGGGAAAAACCCGACTTGTGCGCCAAGAGGTGTCACAGAGATGACTTTCCGCCACCCGCCCCCGAATTTCGTGCCGACGACGGTGCCCCGCCGCCCCGCATCACCCGGTCAGGGGCGTTCAGCGCGCGCTTTCAGGTTCAGCAAACCCGCTTCAAAGTCGCGCCCGATCAATGCGTCCATGCTGACGAAGATCCCCACGAGTCGCGCCATGAAGTTGTTGGTGCCGCGCATCTCCCACCGCACCTCGGTGGCCGTTTCGCCACGCGCGGCCAGGGTGAAAAGCAGGGTGGTACGCCCTTTGACGGGCGTCACGGTGTCGAACAACATCACGACGCGCGAGTAGGGCTCCGAGTCGGTGACCTCGACACTGCCCCTGCCGATGTCGGGGTTGCCCGCATAGTCAAAGGCCGAGCCGATGCCACTGCTGGGGCCGCGGTAGCGCACATCGGCCTGCGGGTCCTTGCGCACGTAGGGGTTCCAGGTGTTGAACTCCCGCATGCTGCTGACCATCGGATGGAGCCGGGCCGGGCTGGCCTGGATGACCACCGTGCGTTCGACACGGAAAGCAGCCGACCGCAAGGCCGCCCACAACAGCACCCCCACCGCCAGCGCAGCCAGCACCAGCACAGCGCGAACCAGAACCTTGCTCTTGCCGATGGGTGCTGCAGGCATTTTTTTCAGACTTTCGTGAAATCCGGTTTGCGCTTTTCCATGAAGGCGCCGAACGCCTCGCGGGCCGCCGGCTCGCGCAGCATGCGCCCGAAGCTGGCCCCTTCCTCGGTCATTTGCTGCGCCACCTGCGCGGCCTGGCCTTTCTTCATGAGGCGCTTGGTTTCGACCAGCGCGGTGACGGGCTTGGCCGCCAGCTTGCGCGCCTGCGCCTGCGCCAGTGCATTGACCTCGGTGGGCGGGACGATGCGGTTGACCAGGCCCACCTCCAGCGCGGCTTCGGCCATGAAAGGTTCGCCCATCAGCAGCGCCTCGGCCGCGCGGTGGTAGCCCATCATCTGCGGCACCAGCAGACTGGACGCGGCTTCGGGGCACAGGCCCAGGTTGACGAACGGCATGGAGAACGCCGCGTTGTCCCCCGCGTACACCAGATCGCAGTGAAACAGCAGGGTGGTGCCGATGCCCACGGCAGGGCCACTCACCGCGGCGATCACCGGCTTGGGGAACGCCGCAATGCCGTGCAGGAAGCGAAACACCGGCGAGCCCTCGCCCGCCGGCGGGTTGTTCAGGAAATCGGCAATGTCATTGCCCGCGCTGAAGATCGTCTCGTGCCCCTGGAGCAGCACCACACGCACGGCAGCGTCGGCGGCCGCCTGCTGCAGCGCGTCGGCCATCGCGGCGTACATGGCGGCGGTGATGGAGTTCTTTTTGTCGAGCCGGTTGAAGGTGAGGGTCATGACGCCGGCGTCAATGTGGGTGAGGATGTCGCTCATGGGGGCTCCTGAAAATGACGGGCAGCGCAGCACGCTGTTTCTTCAAATAAACAATTCAGGCCCTGTCAGACCCGCTCAAAAATGCCGGCCGCGCCCTGCCCCATGCCGATGCACATGGTCACCATGCCGTACTTGAGCTTCTTGCGCTGCAAGGCGTGCACCACCGTGGCCGAACGGATGGCCCCAGTCGCCCCGAGCGGATGGCCGAGCGCGATGGCGCCGCCCATCGGGTTGACCTTGGCCGGGTCCAGCCCCAGCGTGCGGACCACGGCCAGCGACTGCGCGGCAAAGGCCTCGTTCAGCTCGAACCAGTCGATGTCTTCGTGTTTCAGGCCCGCAAGGCGCAGTGCGGCGGGGATGGCCTCGATGGGGCCGATGCCCATGAGGTGTGGCGGCACACCCCGGCTGGCGTAGCTCACGAAGCGGGCCAGCGGCGTCAGGCCGAAACGCTTGACCGCCGCTTCGCTGGCCAGAATCAGGGCACCGGCGCCGTCGGAGGTCTGCGAGCTGTTGCCCGCCGTGACCGAGCCGCGCGCGGCAAACACGGTGCGCAGTTTGGCCAGGCCTTCGAGCGTGGTGTCGGGGCGTGCCCCTTCGTCCAGGTTCACCGTGCGGGTGCGGGTGCTGACCTCGGCGGTGGCCAGGTCGACATCGCGATCGGTCACCTCCACCGGCGTCATCTCCCGGGTGAACTCGCCCGCCTTCATGGCCGCGACGGCCCGCGCATGCGACTGCACCGCAAACGCGTCCTGGTCTTCGCGGCTGACCTTCCACTGTTGCGCCACCTTCTCGGCCGTCAGGCCCATGCCGTAGGCAATGCCGTAGTGGTTCACGTCATCGGTATCGGCAAAGATCGTGGGCGACAGGCTGGGCGAGTTGCCCATCATGGGCACCATGCTCATGCTTTCGGTGCCGGCGGCGATCATCACGTCGGCCTCGCCCACGCGGATGCGGTCGGCCGCCATCTGCACCGCCGACAGGCCCGAGGCGCAAAAACGGTTGACGGTGATGCCCCCCACGGTATTGGGCAGGCCCGCGAGGATGGCCCCGATGCGGGCCACGTTCAGACCCTGCTGCGCCTCGGGGATGGCGCAGCCGCAGATCACGTCTTCAATGGCCTTGGGGTCGAGCCCCGGCACCTGCGCCAGCGCCGAGCGCAGCGCAATCGCCAGCAGATCGTCCGGGCGCATGTTGCGGAAATAGCCGCGGTGCGAGCGCCCGATGGGCGTGCGGGTGGCGGCAACGATGTAGGCGTCTTGTACTTGTTTCATTGGGATCCTTTCGAAAGATCGCTCCAAAATCGGGTGGGTTCGTGGCTGAGAAAGCGTCGCGAGCGGGTCTCAGGCAAGGCGGACGGAGCACAGCAACCGGAACGTACCTGGGTACGTGAGGATTGCGAGCACCGCCCAACGACGCATGAGAGTCGCGCAGTCGCTTGATCAGTTGCGAACAGGTTTGCCGGTCGACATCATTCCCATGATCCGCTCCTGCGTCTTGGGGTGTTCGAGCAGCGCGCAGAAGGCACGCCGCTCCAGTGTCATCAGGTATTCCTCGGTCACGAGCGTGCCGGCATCGACCTCGCCGCCGGTGACCACACCCGCGATCAGGCTGGCAATGTGAAAGTCGTGCTGGCTGATGAAGCCACCGTCGCGCATGTTGACGAGTTGCCCCTGGATCGTGGCCTTGCCGCTGCGGCCAGCCACCGGGAACTGGCGCCGGTGCGGCGCACGGTAGCCCGCCTGGAACATCGCCCGGGCTTCGTTGACGGCCACAAACAGCAACTCGTCCTTGTGGGGCACGATCAGGTCGCTGTCGAGCAGGTAGCCCAGCTTGCGCGATTCCAGCGCGCTGGTGCCCACCTTGGCCATGGCGGCCGCGGTGAAGCCTTCGGTCAGGAACGGCAGCAAGTCCTTGCCGGTGCTGGCAGCGGCGTTTTCAGCCGCGCGCCGGGCAATGTAGGCCAGCCCGCCCGCGCCGGGCACCAGGCCCACGCCCACTTCCACCAGGCCGATGTAGCTTTCCATGGCCGCCACGCGGCGGGATGAATACACCGCCATCTCGCAGCCCCCGCCCAGCGCCATGCCACGGATGGCCGACACGACGGGCACGTTGGCGTAGCGCAGTTTGAGCATGGTGTCCTGCAGCGCGTGCTCGGCTTCGTCGATCATGGCCACGCCGCCCATCATGAAGCCCGGCAGCATGGCCTGCAGATCGGCGCCCACGCTGAACGGGTCGTCTCCCGCCCAGATCACCAGGCCCTGGTGGTCTTTCTCGGCCAGGTCCACCGCCATCGACAGGCCTTCGGCCACGTCGGGGCTGATGGCGCGCATCTTGGTCTTGAGGGTGGCGATCAGGACGCTGCCCGAGGGGCTGTCCTCGCCTTCGTCGAGAGTCCACAGACGGATCGCATCGTCCTCGTGCAGCGTGGTGCCCGCCGTGGCGTAGCCCGCCTGGCCGTCGCCACGAACGCCTTCGCGGAAATGCTGGCGCTGGTACACCGGCAGCTCGCGCCGCGGCATGAAACGCGCGGCGCAAGCGCTCCAGGAACCTTTGGCCGTGTGCACACCGCCTGCTTCGGCCACCGGGCCCTTGAAGACCCATTCGGGCAGCGGCGCCTTGCACAGCGCCTTGCCCGCGTCGATGTCGTCCTGAACCATGCGGGCCACGTCGAGCCAGCCGGCTTCCTGCCACAGCTCGAACGGGCCCTGGCTCATGCCGAAGCCCCAGCGCATGGCCTGGTCGACGTCGCGGGCGTTGTCGGCGATGGTGCCCAGGTGCACGGCCGCGTAATGGAAGCTGTTGCGCAGAATGGCCCACAGGAACCGGCCCTGCGCGCCCTCGCTGTCGCGCAGGAGCCGCAGCCGTTCGGCGGCGGGCTTCTTGAGCATGCGGCCGTACACCTCGTCAGCCTTGTCGCCACTGGGCACGTAGTCCTTCTGGGCCAGGTCAAAGCGCAGGATGTCGCGCCCGGCCTTCTTGTAGAAGCCGGCCTTGGCTTTCTGGCCCAGGTTGCCCATCTCCAGCAGCGTCTTGAGCACTTCGGGTGTGCCAAAACTTTCGTAGAACGGGTCGGTCTGGAGGCTCAGGTTGTCCTGCAGCGTCTTGATCACGTGCGCCATGGTGTCCAGGCCCACCACGTCAGCGGTGCGGAAAGTGCCGGAGCTGGCACGCCCCAGGCGCTTGCCCGTGAGGTCGTCCACCACGTCGTAGGTGAGGCCGAAGTTTTCCACCTCTTTCATGGTGGCCAGCATGCCGGCAATGCCGACACGGTTGGCGATGAAGTTGGGCGTGTCGTGGGCGCGCACCACCCCCTTGCCCAGGCTGCTGGTGACAAAGGTTTCGAGGTCGTCCAGGATCTGCGGCTGGGTGGTGGGGGTGTCGATCAGTTCCACCAGGAACATGTAGCGCGGCGGATTGAAGAAATGGATGCCACAAAAGCGCGGCTTGATTTCCTCGGGCAGCGCCTCGCTCAGCCGGGTGATGCTCAGGCCCGAGGTGTTGGACGCAACGATGGCGTGCGGCGCCACGAACGGCGCGATCTTGCGGTACAGGTCGAGCTTCCAGTCCATGCGCTCGGCAATGGCCTCGATGATGAGGTCACAGCCCTTGAGCAGCTCCAGGTGCTCTTCGTAGTTGGCCTGGCCGATCAGCACGGCATCATCGGCCACGCCCAGTGGTGAGGGCTTGAGCTTCTTGAGCCCCTCCACCGCCTTGGTGACGATGGCGTTCTTGCCGCCGGGAAGCGGGGACCCGCCTTCCTTGGGCGTGTACGGCAGATCAAACAGCACCACGGGCACCTTGACGTTGACCAGGTGCGCGGCAATCTGCGCCCCCATCACGCCAGCGCCGAGCACGGCGACTTTTTTCACATTGAATCGGGACATACGTTTATTTCCGGTTGATGGGCTTCATTTCACCCGGACCCAGGTCTGGGTGCGGCCGAACGGGCCAATGGAGCCGCGCACTTCGAGCTTGCTGCCGCCCTCGATCGGTGTCATGCGCAGGGTGTAGGTGCGGCCGTTTTCGGGGTCGAGAATCTTGCCGCCCTCCCAGACCTCGCTGTCGTCGGCTTTTTTCGCGCCGCGGATGATTTCGAGCCCGAGGATGGGCTTGTCCTTGCGGTCATCGGAGCATTCGTCGCACACGGCGTCCTGCTTCGCGTTGGCGCGCAGCAGCTTGCTGATGCGCCCCACCAGCACGCCCCCGGCTTCGGAAATGACGATCTCGGATTTGAGCGTCTTGGTTTTCTCGCCATAGGTGTGCCAGGTGCCCACGGGTGACATCTGGGCCAGGGCAGAGACGCTCAAAACACCAAAAACAATAGCAAACAATGACCTTTTCATGCGGGATTACTCGCTAAAACATTCAAAAATCGATCAGGCAAACACCGCCTCGGTGTCCATCAACACCTTGCTGCCGGCGCGCGCGGTGCGCATGAGCATGGCCGTTTCGGGGAACAGCTTGGCAAAGTAGAAACGGGCCGTCTGCACTTTGGCCAGGTAGAACGGGTCGGTGTTGCCGGCGGCAATCTCGCGCAGGGCCACCTGCGCCATGCGGGCCCAGAAGTAGCCAAACACCAAATGGCCGGCCACGCGCAGGTAGTCCACGGCCGCGGCCCCCACTTCGTCGGGGTTCTGGAAACCCTTGAAGCCGATTTCGGTGGTGAACTTGGTCATCTGGTCGCCCAGGTAGGCCAGCGGGTTGATGAACTCGGCCATTTTTTCGTTGACCCCTTCTTCAGCCACCAGCTTGCCCACGAGCTTGCCAAACTTCTGCAGGGTGGCGCCGTTGTTGCTGAGGATCTTGCGGCCCAGCAGGTCCAGCGACTGGATGGTGTTGGTGCCCTCGTAGATCATGTTGATGCGGTTGTCGCGCACAAACTGCTCCATGCCCCATTCCTTGATGAAGCCGTGGCCACCGAACACCTGCAGGCAGGCGTTGGTGGACGTGTGGCCATTGTCGGTGATGAAGGCCTTGACGATCGGGGTGAGCAGCGAGAGCATTTCGTCACTGTCCTTGCGCACCTTTTCGTCGCTGTGGTGATGCGCCTTGTCCAGCAGCACCGAACAGAAGATCGCCAGCGCACGGCCGCCTTCGGCGTAGGCGCGGGCCGTGAGCAGCATCTTGCGCACGTCGGGGTGCACGATGATCGGGTCGGCCGGCTGGTCCTTGGCCTTGGGGCCGGAGAGGCTGCGCATCTGGATGCGGTCCCTGGCGTAGGCCAGCGCGTTCTGGTAGGCCACTTCCGTGAGGCCCAGCGACTGGTTGCCCACGCCCAGGCGGGCCGCGTTCATCATCACGAACATGCCCTGCATGCCCTTGTTGGGCTGGCCGACCATGGTGCCGTGGGCGCCGTCCAGCACGATCTGCGCGGTCGCGTTGCCGTGGATGCCCATCTTGTGCTCCAGGCCGCCGCAGTAAATGCCATTGCGCTCACCCAATGAGCCGTCCTGGTTGACGCGGAATTTCGGCACGATGAACAGGCTCACGCCCTTGATGCCGGGGGGCGCATCGGGCAGGCGGGCCAGCACCAGGTGGATGATGTTGCCGGCCATGTCGTGTTCGCCGGCGCTGATGAAGATCTTGTTGCCGGTCAGCCGATAGCCGCCGTCGGGCTGCGGCTCGGCCCTGGTGCGCATCAACCCCAGGTCGGTGCCGCAATGTGGCTCGGTCAGGCACATGGTGCCGGTCCATTCGCCGCTGGTCATCTTGTGCAGGTAGGTGGCCTTCTGCTCGTCGGTGCCATGCGTGTGCAGCGCGGCGTAGGCGCCGTGCGTCAGGCCCGGGTACATGGTCCAGGCCTGGTTGGCGGAATTCATCATTTCATAAAGGCACTGGTTGATCACCAGCGGCAGGCCCTGTCCGCCGAACTCGGGGTCGCAGCTCAGGCCGGGCCAGCCGCCTTCGACGTACTTGGCGTAGGCCTCCTTGAAACCGGTGGGGGTCGTCACCTCGTGCGTGGCCGTGTCGAGCTTGCAGCCCTCGGCATCGCCGCTGACGTTGAGCGGGAAGATCACTTCCGCGGCAAACTTGCCCCCTTCCTCGAGCACGGCGTTGACGGTGTCCACGTCCAGATCGGCGTATTTCGGCAGGGTTTTCAGGTCGTCCGTGACCTTGAGCAGTTCGTGCATCACGAATTGCATGTCACGCAGGGGCGGGTTGTAGATCGGCATGGCGGTTACTCCTTGATGCGCTGGATGGATTTGGGAGCCCTGGCGCCGCGCGCACCCGAAGCGGGCGGCCGGGCCGGTGTGGGGGCGGCGATGGGGCCTTGCCCGTAACGGGCAAGGATGTGGTCAAAACCGGTATTGGCCCGCTGGATGGAGCCGGGGTTCTTGAGAAAGCGGGCCTCGTAGTGCAACGCGAGGATCAGGCCGTGGATCTCGAACAGCATCTGTTCTTCGTCGACATCGGCCCGCAGATGCCCCAGCTCGCGCGCCATGATGATGGTGCGGCGCAGCGCGGCGTGCCAGGTCATGACCGAACTGGCCAGCGCGTCGCGCACGGGGCCCGGCCGGTCGTCGAACTCGACGGCGCCGCTGATGTAGATGCAACCCGAATCGATTTCCACCGAAGTGCGCTGCATCCAGTTGGCAAACATGGCCCGCAGCCGCGGCAGGCCACGCTCGGCGCTCAGGGCGGGGTAGAACACCTCTTCCTCGAACCGGTGGTGGTATTCACGGATGACGGAGATCTGCAGCTCTTCACGCGAGCCGAAATGGGCAAACACGCCCGACTTGCTCATCTGCGTGACCTCCGCCAGCGCGCCGATGGACAGCCCCTCCAGCCCGATCTGCGTGGCCAGGCCGAGCGCGGCGTCCACGATGGCGGCCTTGGTCTGCTGCCCCTTGTGTAGGGCACGCCCCTCCCGCGCAGCGGGTGCGGCGCGCGGGGGAGGTTCGGAGGCGGCGGTAAATTTCATGCGGAATAAAACGAACGGTCGTTCTATTTTGCAGGAATTCACCCCCCGTCAACCACCGTGTGGGCTTTCTAGAGCGTCATCACTAGGGAAAACACGGGTAAACCCGTGGTTTTTCAGCGCTTGAACGGCACCACCACCTGGCGCTGCTCGCCCAGGCCTTCGATGCCGAGCGTCATGACATCACCCTTTTTCAGGTAAACCGGCGGCTTCATGCCCAGCCCCACACCCGGCGGTGTACCGGTGGTGATGACGTCACCGGGCAGCAGCGTCATGAAGCTGCTGAGGTAGCTGACCAGCTTGGCCACGCCGAAGATCATGGTCCGGGTGTTGCCGGTCTGCATGCGCTTGCCGTTCACGTCGAGCCACAGGGCCAGCCTGTGCGGGTTTTCGATTTCGTCGCGCGTGACCAGCCAGGGGCCGATCGGACCGAAGGTGTCGCAGCCCTTGCCCTTGTCCCACTGCGGGCCGCGTTCGAGCTGGAACTCGCGCTCGCTCACGTCGTTGATGGTGCAGTAGCCGGCCACGAAATCCAGCGCCTCTTTTTGCGAAACGTAGCGCGCGCGGGTGCCGATGACAATGCCCAGCTCGACCTCCCAGTCGCTCTTGACCGAGCCTTTGGGCAGCATGACGGGGTCGTTCGGGCCCTGGATGCAACTGGTGGCCTTCATGAACACCACCGGCTCCTTGGGGATGGGCATGCCGGATTCGGCGGCGTGGTCCGAATAGTTCAGGCCGATCGCCACGAACTTGCCCACCTGGGCCACCGGGCAGCCCATGCGGGGCGTGCCGCGCACCCGCGGCAGCTGGTCGGTCTTGAGTTTGCGCAATTTGGCCAGCGCGGCGTCGCCCAGCTGCGCGGGGCCGATGTCCGGCACCACCGCCGAGAGGTCGCGCAGCTGGCCCTGAGCGTCGATCAGGCCGGGCTTTTCCTTGCCGGGGTTGCCATAACGAACGAGTTTCATGAATTCTTTCCTTTGGTATGTCGGACGGTGAGGCTCTTCGGGGGGGGAGGCGGCCGACGGCCGCTTCGGGGGTGGGCATCGCCCGTCAATACGTTGCCCGTCCACCCGACACATCGAACACCGCGCCGGTGGTGAACGACACGTCGTCGGTGCACAGCCAGCAGACCATGGCCGCGATTTCCTCGGGCAGGCCAAAGCGCCCCATCGGGATCTTGGACAACATGAACTGGATGTGCTCGGGCGTCATCTGGTCGAACATCGCGGTCTTGACCGCCGCCGGCGTGACGCAGTTGACCACCACGCCGGTGTCGGCCAGTTCCTTGCCCAGCGATTTGGTGAGCGCGATCACGGCCGCCTTGCTGGCGCTGTAGGCACTGGCGTTGGGGTTGCCTTCTTTTCCGGCCACCGAGGCAATGTTGACGATGCGCCCGTGGTTGCGCTCGCGCATGTGCGGGGCCAGCTCGCGACAGCAATGAAACAGGCCGTTGAGGTTGACCTCCATCACCCGCGCCCAGGCGTCCACCGGGTAGTCCCACAGTTTGGCATTGGGCCCGGTGATGCCCGCCGAGTTGACCAGCGCGTCCACGGTGGCGTGGCGTTGCAGGGTTTCGCGCAGCGCCGCCTGC
>JBGSNW010000505.1:0-1721 GCA_041739435.1 Burkholderiaceae bacterium | reverse complement strand
GCGTCGTCCACCCACAGGCGCACGGTTTCGCCCCGCGCGGCCAGATCGGCGGCGAGCCGCCAGCACACGCCCAGATCGCCGTGGTTGTCGATCACGCGGCAAAAAATGTCCCACAGCCCGGGCGTGCGGGGGGCGGTGAGGGCGGTGGCGATGGGGGCATGGGCCATGCGCCCGATTGTCCACAAGGCCGGTACGGCAGTGCGGGAGACGGCGCTTTCGCAGCGCACACGGCGCCCTTCGCACCGCCTCGGCCTACCTGTGCGCGCAGTTCCCGCCACAATACAAGGTGCCATGCCAGACGCTCACTCTCACTCCGACCAGTTGCTCAGCGAAGTAGCCGCCCTGCCGCCGCTGCCGGGGGTGTACCGCTATTTTGACGCGGCCGACCAGGTGCTCTACGTGGGCAAGGCCCGCAACCTCAGGAAACGCGTGGCCAGCTATTTCCAGCGCAACCACGACGGCACGCGCATCGGTCAGATGGTCAGCAGGATCGTGCGCATGGAGACCACGGTGGTGCGCTCCGAGGCCGAGGCGCTGCTGCTCGAGAACAACCTCATCAAGACGCTGAACCCCAAGTTCAACATCCTGTTTCGCGACGACAAGAGCTACCCCTATCTCAAGCTCGCGTCGCACGACTTTCCGCGCCTGACCTACTACCGCGGCGCGGTCGAGAAAAAGCACCGCTACTACGGGCCGTACCCGAGTGCGTGGGCGGTCAAGGAGTCGATCCTGCTGCTGCAGAAGGTGTTTCACCTGCGCACCTGCGAAGACACGGTGTTTCGAAACCGCACGCGGCCCTGCCTGCTGTACCAGATCAAGCGCTGTTCAGGACCGTGCGTGGGGCACATCAGCCCCGAGGACTACGCCCAGGACGTGGCCAACGCCGAGAGTTTTCTCCAGGGCGAAACGCAGCAGCTGCTGCAGACGCTGGAGTCGCGCATGATGGCGCACGCGCAGCGGCTGGAATTCGAGCAGGCGGCCGAGCTGCGCAACCAGGTCGCGGCGCTGTCCAAGGTGCTGCACCAGCAGGCGGTGGACAACGTGTCCGACAAGGACGTGGACATCCTGGCCGTCAAGGTGCACGGCGGCCGTGCCTGCGTCAACCTGGCCATGGTGCGCGGTGGCCGCCATCTGGGCGACCGGCCGTATTTTCCCGTGCACGTGGAAGACGCCAGCGCCTTGCTCCCCGGCCAGGACGAAGTGGGTGACGCCGCCCCCGCGCCAGCCGAGCAGGCCGTGCAGGTGCTGGAGGCCTTCATCGCGCAGCATTACATCGGCGTGCCCGTGCCCTCGACGCTGATCACCGGCGAGCCCGTCAGCAAGGCGCTGATCGAGGCGCTGACCGAGCAAAGCGGCATCAAGGTCACGGCGGTGCATCACCCGCGCGAGCAGCGCCGCATCTGGCTGGAGATGGCGCAAAAAAATGCCGACATCCAGCTGGCGCGGCTGCTGTCGGAGGAAGGTTCGCAGCAGGCGCGCACGCGCGCGCTGGTGGACGCGCTCGACCTCGCGCCCGACAGTCTGGACACCTTCCGCATCGAGTGTTTCGACATCTCGCACACGGCGGGCGAGGCCACCCAGGCCTCGTGCGTGGTGTTTCACCACCACCGGATGCAGAGCAGCGAATACCGTCGCTTCAACATCGAGGGCGTCACGCCCGGCGACGACTACGCGGCCATGCGCCAGGTGCTGACGCGCCGCTACAGCAAGCTGGCCGAAGC
>JBGSNW010000500.1:0-1584 GCA_041739435.1 Burkholderiaceae bacterium | reverse complement strand
AGCCGCTGGAGCGCGGCGCGGCGGTTGCGGTCGAATGGATGTCTGGAATGCATGTTGTGGTGCCCCCCGGAATGATCAGGAATGCAGCGGCGCGATGCGTTCGGGCGGGCCGCCACGCCCGGGGGCCGTGTCAGCCCGGCGTGCCGATCTTGTCCTGCGTTTGAGTGTCGAAATCGCTGGCGTCATGGCGCTCCAACAACTGGCTCGACGGTTCGCCCCAGGCGCGATTGACCATGCGCCCGCGCTTCACGGCCGGGCGCTCGGCAATCCGGTCGGTCCAGCGCTGCACGTGGGTGTATTCCTGCACCTGCAGGAACTCGGCGGCGTCGTACACCAGGCCCTTGACCAGTGCGCCGTACCAGGGCCAGACGGCCATGTCGGCAATGGTGTAGTCGTCGCCCGCGAGGTAGGCGCTTTGGGCCAGGCGTTTGTCGAGCACGTCCAGCTGGCGTTTGACTTCCATCGCAAAACGGTCGATCGCGTATTCGATCTTGAACGGCGCGTAGGCATAAAAATGCCCGAAGCCGCCGCCCAGATACGGCGCGCTGCCCACCTGCCAGAACAGCCACGACAGGCACTCGGCGCGCCGGGCCGGCTCGGTGGGCAAAAAGGCGCCAAACTTTTCGGCCAGGTACATCAGGATCGCGCCCGATTCAAACACCCGGATCGGTGCAGGCCCGCTGTGGTCCACCAGCGCCGGGATCTTGGAGTTGGGGTTGGCCGCCACAAAACCGCTGCCGAACTGGTCGCCTTCGCCGATGCGGATCATCCAGGCGTCGTATTCGGCACCGCCGTGCCCGAGCGCCAGCAGTTCTTCCAGCATCACCGTGACCTTCACGCCATTGGGCGTGGCCATCGAATACAACTGCAGCGGATGTTTTCCAACCGGCAGCGCCTTGTCGTGTGTCGGCCCCGAGACCGGCCGGTTGATGTTGGCGAATTTGCCGCCGTTTTCCTTGTCCCAGACCCAGACCTTTGGGGGTACGTAAGGGGTTGAATCGCTCATGTGAAAGGCTCCGCGGGTTGGACGGGCGCACAGGCGTGGCGCCACCGTCGTGAAGAACAACTTTACGGGATTTGGCGACATCGTGTTGCCTGCGCCGGGGCTGAGCATGTTCACGCTGTCGGCGATGGCCGGTCCCCGAAGGCAAAAAAGCCAGCAGGCGTGAACCTGCTGGCTTTTGCATTTTCTGGCTCCTCGACCTGGGCTCGAACCAGGGACCTACGGATTAACAGTCCGGCGCTCTACCGACTGAGCTATCGAGGAACGTCAAGCCTTCAATTATAGCGTTGTTTTTGTCGGCTTTTCATCACGGGCTTCAAAGTGCGGCCTGCACCGACAGGCGCAGGGTGCGGGACGCGCCGGGGAACAGGAACACGTGGCCGAACTGGAAGGGGGATTCTTTCCAGTAGCGGCGGTCCAGCAGGTTGTCCACGCCCAGGCTCCAGGTGGTGGGGGTGTTGGCCACCCTGGTGTCGTAACGCAGCGCGGCGTCGATGCGGGTCCACGAGGGCAGTTGCAGCGCCTGGCCGGGCAGCACGGTGCGCGGGCCCTCGTGCAGCACCTGGCCCTGCAGTTCCAGG
>JBGSNW010000427.1:0-1773 GCA_041739435.1 Burkholderiaceae bacterium | reverse complement strand
GACGAGCGGACCGCAGCCGATGGCGTGGACCACGCGGCAACGGCCGAGGTACGGGGTGAGTTCCAGGGCGCCCGCCGTCAACCCCCTGGGGTCGTAGTGCAGGGGGGCGTCGGCGTGCGCGCCCACATGCGGCGACAGCGTGATGGCGCTCACGTTCACGGGGCAGCCGGGCCCGATCCGGGCGGTCCATTGCTGCTGGTAGGGCGTGTCGCCGGGAAACACCGGCGCACCGGGCTGGACAGGCGGGGAAATGTCCCAGAGGCGTTGCATGGGGAACAAGTTTGCATCGCCCCCAAACGCCGTGGTGTCGGTTATTTCCAACAGCTCACAAAAAATGCTTGAGGCTTAAAGCATTGGCCCAGCCGGGCAGCGCGTCCGGCAGCGGCAGGGGGCGTCATTGGCCTCGACCGCGAGCCCTCATCCAGTGTCGCCGTCCAACGTGTAACGGCGCTGGCTCGCCTTGCTCCACGCTGGAATGCAAAACCGTATCAAGCGACGCGGCCGAGCAGCAGGTATTCCATCAGGGCCTTCTGCGCGTGCATGCGGTTTTCGGCTTCGTCCCACACCACCGACTGCGGGCCGTCGATCACGTCGGGCTCGACCTCCTCGCCCCGGTGGGCCGGCAGGCAGTGCATGAACAGGGCGTCGGGCTTGGCGGCCTTCATCATGTCGGCGTCCACGCACCAGTCGGCAAAGGCGAGCCGGCGCGCTTCGTTTTCGGCCTCGTAGCCCATGCTGGTCCAGACGTCGGTGGTGACGAGGTCGGCGCCACGGCAGGCGTCCATCGGGTCCTTGAAGACCTTGTAGCTGTCGGTGCTGCGCAGGCCGGCCACCGCCTGGTCGACCTCGTAGCCGCTGGGGGTGCTCAGGTGCACGGAGAAGCCCAGCAGTTCGGCGGCCTGCAGCCAGGTGTTGGCCATGTTGTTGCCGTCGCCCACCCAGGCCACGACCTTGCCCTGCAGGAAAGCCGGGTCCGGCTTGCCTTGTTTGTCCAGGCCCCGGTGCTCGAGAAAGGTGAAGAGGTCCGCGAGGATCTGGCAGGGGTGGAATTCGTTGGTCAGGCCGTTGATGACCGGCACGCGCGAATGCTGGGCAAAGCGTTCGATCTTGTCCTGGCCAAAGGTGCGGATCATCACCAGGTCCACCATGCGGCTGATGACCTTGGCGCTGTCTTCGATCGGCTCGGCACGGCCAAGCTGGCTGTCGCCCGTGGTCAGGTGCACCACGCTGCCGCCCAGCTGGTACATGCCGGCCTCGAAGCTCACGCGGGTGCGGGTGCTGGCTTTCTCGAAGATCATGGCCAGCGTGCGGTCGGCCAGTGGATGGTATTTTTGGTAGGACTTGAACTTTTTCTTGATGACGGCCGCGCGCTCGAACAGGTGCGCGTATTCGTCGGCCGAAAAGTCGCTGAATTGCAGATAGTGCTTCATGGTCAGGGCTTCGCGGTTTCGCTCAGGAATTGCCGCACCAACGGGCACAGGATGCCCGCCAGTTCGTCGGCCTCGGCAATGCTCATGATGAGCGGCGGCACCAGGCGGATCACGCTGTCGGCCGTCACGCTGATGAGCAGGCCGTGCTCCATGCAGCGCTGGACCAGCGCGCCGCAGGGGCGGTCCAGCTCGACGCCGATCATCAGGCCCTGGCCACGGATTTCCCGCAGCCCCGCCAGCGCGCCCAGCTCGCGCGTCAGCGCGGCCTTCAGGTGGGCGCCCACCCGGGCGGCGTTGTCCAGCAGGCCGTCTTCTTCCATGATGCGGATGGTTTCGACGCCGG
>JBGSNW010000391.1:0-1839 GCA_041739435.1 Burkholderiaceae bacterium | reverse complement strand
GCGCGCTGCGCATGGCCCATGCACGCCCCGGCGATCGCGTGCTGGAAATCGGCTGCGGCTGGGGCGCGCTGGCCGAAATGGCCGTCACCGAATTCGGCGCCACGCTCACCGGCGTCACCCTGTCGACCGAACAGCTGGCGTACGCCCAACAACGCATGGCCCACCTTGCGACAGCCCGAAGGGACGCTGACTCGGGCAACGTCTCGTCCAGCGAACCACGCGCAGCGGGGAGCGTGGGGGCCACAGACCTTCGCCTGCAGGACTATCGCGACATCACCGACGGGCCTTACGACGCCATCTGCTCCATCGAAATGGTGGAAGCCGTGGGGCGTGCGTACTGGCCCACCTACTTCAACAGCATCCGGCGCCTGCTCAAGCCGGGCGGCAGGGCCTGCATCCAGAGCATCGTGATCGACGACGCCCTGTTCGACCGTTACATCGAGTCCACCGACTTCATTCAGCAATACATCTTCCCCGGCGGCTGCCTGCCGTGCCCGCGTGAATTCCGCCAGGCCGCACACAACGCCGGACTGGAGGTGGTGGACGAATTCGCGTTCGGCGCCGACTACGCCGAGACGCTGCGCCGCTGGCGAAGCAGGTTTCTCGCGGAACGCGAGCGGGTTTTGCAACTGGGCTTTGACGCTCGTTTCATCCGCATCTGGGAGTTCTATCTGGGGTACTGCGAGGCGGCCTTCGACATGGCCAACATCAACCTGATGCAGTTCACGCTGCGCAACCCGGAGTAAGCCTCGTGCGCACCACGGTCTTCCTGCGGACTCACGTCGCCTCATGGATGCTGGCCCTTTCGCTGGGGCTGGGCACACTGGCGTCGGCGCAGGCCGCCCCCGACTCGCCCGAAGTGCGCAATGCCCTGCCCGAGGCCGCCTTGCTGGGGCAGGCTCGTCTGCGGGTGTGGGGGTTTGAGGTGTACGACGCCGCCCTCTGGGTCACCCCCGGGTTTCAGGCCCCCCAATACACCGATCATGGTTTTGCGCTGACGCTGCAGTACCTGCGCGAGCTCGACGGCGACGCCATTGCCCGTCGCTCCATCGACGAGATGCGCCGCGTGGGCCACTTCGACGAAGCCCAGGCTGCGCGCTGGCTGACACAACTGCGAACACTGATTCCCAACGTCCGCAAAGGCGATCGCATCACCGGCATCCATCTGCCGGGAGGCGAGGTGTCATTTCTGCTCAACGGACGGCCCACGGGCGCCTTGCGCGACACCCTCTTTGCCAGATTGTTTTTCGGCATCTGGCTGTCACCCCAGACCTCCGAGCCACGCCTGCGCGACCTGCTGCTCGCGCGGGTCACGCCATGAACGCACGGGCGCTTTCCCCACCCGCCGCCCCGGCTCGGCCGACCCCCGAGCCCGTGGCCGACGCCTTGCCCGCGTGGGACGGTTTCAAGTACGGGTTGATGGGTCTGCCGCTGGCCTTCGTGGCGTTGCCGCTGTATGTGCTGCTGCCCAACCACTATGCCCGCGAGTTCGGTGTGCCGCTGGCCACGCTGGGTGCGCTGCTGCTGGGCACACGACTGCTGGACGCCGCCACCGACCCGCTGCTTGGAAGCTGGAGCGACCGGCTGTTCGCGCGCGCCCCGCAGCGCGTGGTCCATGTGGGCGCCGGGGCCGCACTGTTGCTGCTGGCGGGTTTTGCATTGCTGTTCTTTCCGCCGGTGCGCGGCGGGCAGGCGCTACTGGCATGGGCGGCCATGCTGTTGACCTTGACCTATGCGGCCTTCAGCCTGCTGAGTATTTCCCACCAGTCCTGGGGGGCGATGCTGGGCGGCGGTGAGGCACGACGCAGCCGTGTGGTGGCCTGGCGCGAAGGCCTGGGG
>JBGSNW010000376.1:0-1712 GCA_041739435.1 Burkholderiaceae bacterium | reverse complement strand
GCGGCGTCGTCGATCAGCATGTCGATGCCCACGGTGCGGGCCGGGTCGTGGCGGTCCACCACGGCCACGGTGGTGACGTCAAAACCCAGCGGCGCAACCAGCGTCAGCGCGGTGGGCGAGGGTGACGCCCCGGTCTCGATGCGAGCGCCAAGGTCCTTGACCAGCTGCAGCAGTTCCGAGCGCCGGGCCGCCCGGGGCGACACCCACACCGGTGGCAGATCGTCCACCACGGGCGCAGGCGGCTCTGCGGGAACCTGTGCCTTGCCATCGACATAGGTGTAGAAACCTTCGCCCACTTTGCGGCCCACCACCCCGCCGGCCAGTCGCTGCGCGGTGATCACGCTGGGGCGATAGCGCGGCTCTTCGTAATACTGCTGGTAGATCGACTCCATCACCGGGTGCGACACGTCCAGCGCGGTCAGGTCCATCAGTTCGAACGGGCCGAGCTTGAAGCCGACCTGGTCCCTGAGGATGCGGTCAATGGTGGCGAAATCGGCAATGCCCTCGCTGACGATGCGCAGGGCTTCGGTGCCATAGCCGCGGCCGGCATGGTTGACGATGAAACCCGGGGTGTCGGCCGCCTGCACCGGGGTGTGCCCCATCTGGCGCGCGTAGGCGGCAAGCTGCTCGCAGACTGCGGGGTCGGTCTTCAGGCCCGCGATCACCTCGACCACCTTCATGAGGGGAACCGGGTTGAAGAAGTGATAGCCCGCCATTCGCCGAGGGTGCTGCAGGCCCGCGGCGATGGCGGTCACCGACAGCGAGGACGTGTTGGTCGCCAGCGTTGCGGTCGGTCGTACACATTGTTCGAGTTCGGCGAACAGCTTTTTCTTGACATCCAGCCGCTCGACGATGGCTTCGATCACCAGCTCGCAGTCCGAAACGGCCTGGAGGTTGTCTGCCAACAACAGACGTGCGGAAAACACGGCGACCTGCCCGGGCTCGATGCGCCCTTTGGATGCCAGTGTTTCCCACTGCGCCACAATCGCCGCTCGGGCACGGCCCGCCGCTTCGGGCTGTGTGTCAAACAGATAGACCGTGCTTGCGGCCTGCGCGGCAATCTGGGCAATGCCACGCCCCATGGCGCCGGTGCCGATAACGGCGATAAGGGGGTAAATGGTGTTCATATTCGCAATTATCGGGTAACAAAAAAGGCAGCAGGCTGTGTCAGAATCGTTACAAAGGGAGTGAATCACCTCGTGATTGTCCGGTTGATCATCGTCGGCAGTGTGCTCGTGGCCACTGCAACCGCAAGCCAAGCACTTTCGCTGGGCCGGGTTCGGGGTGTTGTCTGGATCGGCCAACCAGCCGAGGTCACGGTGCCCGTGCGCCTTGAAGAGGGTGAAGCGGTGGGCGATCTGTGTTTCACGGCAGACGTTTTCCACGCCGACACCCAAGTCGTTCCGGATCGCGTTCGGGTGGTCATCGAGCCCGGCGGGTCGCCGCAAGAAGCCACACTTCGCATCCGATCCGCGGCCGTGGTGGACGAACCGGTTGTCACGATCTACCTCAAAAGCGAGTGCTCCCAAAAGCTCTCCCGTCGCTACGTGTTGCTCTCCGAAGTGCCCACGGCCCTGTCCGAGAGCGGGCGCAATCCGGGGATGCCCGTCGCTGGGCGCACTGCCACCCCCGAGGCGTTGACGTTGCCATCGACCGGCACTGCGGTGGTGCCGGGTGCACGTCCCGTGGCGACACCTGATCGGGCGGGCGGT
>JBGSNW010000362.1:0-3017 GCA_041739435.1 Burkholderiaceae bacterium | reverse complement strand
GGTCTTCCTGCGTGTGGCGCACGCAGGCCTGCTCGCACAGGGTCTCGGTCGGGCAGACCCGCGCGCACATGCCGCCCAGAGGGTTGGCGTCCAGAATGGTGCGCGCCGCGCCCCGCAGGTTGCCGTCGGCAATGCGCCGGATGAACGAGGGCACGTCGATGCCCGTGGGGCAGGCCGTGGTGCAGGGCGCGTCAAAACAGTAGAGGCAGCGCTCGGCCTCCAGCAGCGCCTGCGAAGTCGTCAGGCACGGGCTGGCATCGGCAAACCCCGCCGCATACTGCTCGGCACGCAGCCGACCGGCCCGAACGTCGGAAACAGAGGAAGTGGACACGCTGCAACTCCTGTCTGGAAGGCCACGAAAACAGTGCCATGGCGGGCCATGACCCAAAATTGACCGTTTGGTCAAGTTCGAAAATCATGTTAGCAAACCCTGTGCCAAAGTGGCAACCGCGAACGGCGGTGGGCAAGGGTAAGTCCCAGGTTTTGGGGGGGCGGCGGGTGGATGGGGTGGGGTGTGAAAAATTTGAACGAAATTGGCCATCAGCCCCCGTCAAATCGTCTTTGTTTGCTACTTATTGAGTAGTAAAAGACGCCACTTCCGAACGGCGCTGAGGGCCCAAGCCAGGGCTCACGGGCAGCAGGCGCAAGGCCCGGGCGCCGGTCAGGCAGCCGGTGACGTCCAGGGATTGAACAGCGCCACGCCCGTGGGTGCGAAGTCTGGTACATCGCGCGTCACCACGGTCATGCCGTGAACCATGGCGGTCGCCGCGATGAAGGCGTCGCGCTCCTTGCAGGGGTTGGGGACGTGCATGGGCGCACATTTCAAGGCGACTGCCACGTCGATGGCCAGCGTGCGGCCCTGAAAGGCAGGAAGAACCTGCGTGTCCAGCCAAAGGCGGAGAACCGCACCTTGCACCGGGTCGCGGTACTCCTGGCGGCGCACGCCATGTTCAAGCTCGAACACCGTCATGGCCGAGATGAACAGAAGTTCCGCCGGAACGCTTGCCGCCCAGGCCACCACCTGGGGATCCGCTTTGCCGGTTGCCGCCTTTCTCAACTCGGAGACGACGTTGGTGTCGAGAAGAAACATCAGGAAAGGTCGGGGGCCTTGAAAGGCAAATGGGCCTTGGGGGGGTCGAATTCGATGTCGTCCCCGATCCCGACCGGCATGGCCAGAAGGTCAACGATGGTTTTGGGCCCGCCGGCAGGAGCGGACAACTTCTTGTAATCGGCAAAGCTCAAAAGCACATGGGCAGGCCGACCACGGTCCGTGATGATGACGGGCCCGGCCAGCGAGGACTTTTTGGCTTCGCTGGCATGCTGGTTGAATTCGCGGCTGGTGAAAACGGTGGTCATGGCAACCCCCTCGATGCGGCACGTAATGTAAGAACGTTACTACATTTCAGGGTGCCCTGCAATGCGCATTTTTGTTCCAGGTTGCGTGACACACCACGCAAACCCTGGCCATGCCCGGGTTCATCGTCCATGTTTCGGGGCGCGGGGCACGCTTGCACCGCCCGGCTCACGCCCTGCTCAAGCCGTCTCCCCCAGCGTCTCGCCCAGCGCATTGATGAGCCGGTCGATTTCGTCGGGCGTGGCGATGAAGGGCGGGGCGAGCTGGATGGTGTCGCCGCCGTAGCGCACGTAAAAACCTTTTTTCCACATGGCCATGGCAATTTCATACGGGCGGCGGGCGGGTTCGCCGGGCAGGGCGTCGATGGTGAAGCCCGCCGCCAGGCCAAAGTTGCGGATGTCGGTGACGTGTTTCACGCCCTTGAGGCCATGCACCGCGCGTTCGAACACGGGCGCGAGCGCCTGCACGCGTTCGACCATGTTCTCCTTGGCCAGCACGTCCAGCGAGGCGATGCCGGCCGCGCAGGCCACGGGGTGGGCCGAGTAGGTGTAGCCGTGGGGAAACTCCAGCATGTAGTCGGGCCCGCCGGCGGCCATGAAGGTGTCGTAGATGTCCTTCTTGACCACCACGCCGCCCAGCGGCTGCACGCCGTTGGTGACCTGCTTGGCGAAGTTCAGGATGTCGGGCGTGACGCCAAAGGCCTCGGCGCCGGTCCAGGCGCCGGCGCGGCCAAAGCCGGTGATGACTTCGTCAAAAATCAGCAGGATGTTGTGGGCGGTGCAGATCTCGCGCAGGCGCTGCAGGTAGCCCACGGGCGGGATCACCACGCCGGCCGAGCCCGAGAACGGCTCGACGATCACGGCCGCGATGTTGGAGGCGTCGTGCAGCGCGATCACGTTGAGCAGCTCGTCGGCCAGTTCGGCACCCTGCGCGGGCATGCCGCGGGAGAAGGCGTTCTTCTTGAGCTGGGTGTGCGGCAGGTGGTCGGCCTCCACGCCCTGGCCAAACAGCTTGCGGTTGGCGCCGATGCCCCCCACCGAGATGCCGCCGTAGTTCACGCCGTGGTAGCCCTTTTCGCGGCCGATCAGGCGCGTCTTGCTGGCCTGGCCCTTGGTGCGCCAGTAGGCGCGCGCCATCTTGAGCGAAGTGTCGGCGGCTTCCGAGCCCGAGCTGGTGAAGAACACGTAATCGAGCCCCTCGGGGGTGAGGTCGCGGATGCGGTTGGCCAGCTCGAACGACAGCGGGTGTCCGAACTGGAAGCCGGGCGAGTAGTCGAGCCGGGCCATCTGGCGGCTCACGGCGTCGATGAGTTCGGGGCGGGCGTGGCCCAGGCCACAGCACCACAGGCCCGAGAGGCCGTCAAAAATCTGGCGGCCGTCGCTGTCGGTGTAGTAGGCGCCCTGGCCGGCCACGATCATGCGCGGGTTGGCCTTGAAGCTGCGGTTGGCGGTGTAGGGCATCCAGTGGGCGTCGAGCCAGGCGGCGTCGGTGCGGGTGCTGGCCAGGTGTTGCGAATCGGTCATGTCCATGGGGGGCTCCGTCAGGGGGGGGAACAATGTCAAGTGCACATTGTTGGCCGACCTGATACTCTTGAATATCAACAAATATCCATGTTCAGTTAGCAAAACATGAAAGCAAAGCCCGCCACCGCGCCGCGCCGCGC
>JBGSNW010000353.1:0-2127 GCA_041739435.1 Burkholderiaceae bacterium | reverse complement strand
CGGCCAACACGCTGCTGGCACGCGCCCGCGCGCTGGCCCGGCGCGAAACTTTTTTCCACTGGTGGACCAGCTTCCCCACCGTGTTTGGCGCGGGCAGCGGCAACGGCTTTGACGCCGTGATCGGCAACCCGCCCTGGGACCGCATCAAGCTGCAAGAGGTCGAATGGTTTGCCGAACGCAGCCCCGCCATTGCCGCCCAGCCCCGCGCCGCCGACCGCAAGAAAATGATCGCCGCGCTGCAGGGCGTGAAAATGAGCCAGACCGGCACCCACGCCCCGCCCGTGGTGGACCTGTGGGCCCAATACCAGCAGGCCACCGAGCGCGCCGAGGCCAACGCCCGTGTGCTGGGCAACGGCAAGCAGGGCGCCAGCGACTACCCGCTGCTGGGCGGCGGCGACCTCAACCTCTACAGCCTGTTCGTCGAACGCGCGCAGGCGCTGATCCGCCCCGAAGGCCTGGTGGCCCTGCTCACGCCCAGCGGCATCGCCGCCGACAAGGGCGCGGCCGAGTTCTTTCGCAGCCTCAGCGGCAGCGGGCGGCTGGGTGCCCTGTTTGATTTTGAAAACCGCAAGGTCTTTTTTGCCGACGTGCACGCCAGCTTCAAGTTCTGCACCCTGGTGTTTGGCGGGCCACAACGCAGGTTTGCGCAGACGCGCTGCGCCTTTTACCTGCACCGGCTTGACGAACTGGACGACCCGGCGCGCACGCTCACCCTGAGCGCCGACGACTTTGTGCGCGTCAACCCCAACACCGGGGCCGCGCCCATCTTTCGCAGTCGCCGCGACGCCGACATCACGCTGCGCCTGTACGCGCAACACCCGGTGCTGGTGCGCCACGGCACGGCCAGCGCCTCCACCGGCGCGCAGCCCGACGTGAAAGCCTGGCCGGTGAAGTACGCCACCATGTTCCACATGACCAACGACTCGGGCCTGTTCCTCAAGGCCGACGAGTTGCGCAAACGCGGCTTTGCCCCCGCCGCGCTGAACCGCTGGCGCAACGCCGCGGGCGAAGAGGCGGTGCCGCTGTACGAAGGCAAGATGGTGCAGATGTTTGACCACCGGGCGGCGGACGTGGTGGTGAATGCGGCGAACCTGCACCGCGCCGCGCAGCAGGAGAGCATTTCACTGACGGAAAAAGCCAATCCTCATCGCTGCGCAGCGCCACAGTTCTTCGTTGCGGCAGATCAAACGGCGGCAAATCCTTTTGACTGGGCATTGGGGTACAAGGAAATATCGGCACCTACCAACGCCCGCAGCATGATCGCAACCTTGCTGCCAGGCGTCGGCTTTGGCAACAAGGTGCCGCTCTTGATCCCTCAAGACCAGCCGCCGTCGGCGGCGGCGCGCACTGCAAGCCTGATTGCGGCCAACCTGAATTCTTTCGCCTTTGATTTCGTCTTGCGCCAGAAGCTGCAAGGCCAGACCATCAACCTATTCATCCTCGAGCAACTCCCCGTCATCGCCCCCACCCGCTTCCACGACCCGCTGCCCGCCGCCTTCGCCCAGGCCATGCGCGCCGCCCAACTCATGAACGGCCACCACCCGCAACCCACGGTGGCCGACTTTGTGGTGCCCCAAGTGCTGGCCCTGAGCTACACCGCGCACGACCTCGCCCCGTTTGCGCGCGACCTGGGCTACGTGAACGAAGCGGGCCAGGTGCTGCCGCCGCTGCCCTGGGACGAAGAAGACCGCCGCGCCCGGCGGGCCGCGCTGGACGCCTTGTTCTTCTGGCTCTATGGCCTGGACGCGGACGACGCCGCCTACATCCTGGACAGTTTTCCCATCGTGCGCGAGCACGACGAGCGGGCTTTTGGCCGCTACCGCACCCGCGACGACGTGCTGGCGCGGTTGCCGCTGCTGGCACCAAAATAATGGTCAAATTGGCCTTGAGCCCCCGTCAAATGGTCATAGTTTGCTATTGATCAGGTAGTGCTCGAAGGCACCGAAACACCGCGCGCCCCCGCCATGAAACCCCAACCCGATCTGTTTGCCCCAACCTCGCCCACGGCGCAGGATTTGCGGGCGCTGCCGGCGGCCGAGGCGCAGAAAATCCGCGACGCCCAACTCTCGCCCGCGCAGGTGCGCTTCAACCGCCTGCTGGCGCGCGTGGACAGCCTGGCACAGCGGC
>JBGSNW010000351.1:0-2013 GCA_041739435.1 Burkholderiaceae bacterium | reverse complement strand
GTCACCAGGTCGCCCATGGCCTGTTTGCTCATGCCGGCGCGGGTGGCCAGCTCGGTCAGGCGCGAGCCTTCGAGCGCGAGATGGCGCGTGATGTGAATGTGCGCGGCGCTCACCTGCTCGCGCGCGGCCAGGTTGGACAGTGCCAGCGGCACGTCCACATGGGTGGCCATCAGGGCCAGCACGCGGGCGTCGAAGCGGCGCAGGGCCAGGCCCATGAGGCGGCCCAGATGGGTCTGGCGCCAGCCGTCTTCGGGCGGCGGCGGGAGGGGCAAATGGGACATGCTCAAATGGTAAAGCAAACTGACCAAAATTCTTGTTTACTTGATTTGACTTGCCCCGTTAAACTACTGTTCAAGCATCCAGCCTGTTGAAAACGGCAGCGGATGAATCGAATCAACCCATTGTTTTCAAGGAGTTTTCATGGACGCACAGGTCAAGGGCACGAGCATCAGCAACCCCAACAGCGAAAAAGCCAAGGCCTTGCAGGCCGCGCTGGCCCAGATCGAAAAGCAGTTCGGCAAGGGCACCATCATGCGTCTGGGCGAGGGCGAGGCCATCGAGGACATCCAGGTGGTGTCCACCGGCTCGCTGGGGCTGGACATTGCCCTGGGCGTGGGCGGCCTGCCGCGGGGCCGCGTGGTTGAAATCTACGGCCCGGAAAGCTCGGGCAAGACCACGCTCACCCTGCAGGTGATCGCCGAGATGCAAAAGCAGGGCGGCCAATGTGCGTTTGTCGACGCCGAACACGCGCTCGACGTGCAGTACGCGCAAAAACTGGGCGTCAACCTGTCGGACCTGCTCATCAGCCAGCCCGACACCGGCGAGCAGGCGCTTGAAATCGTCGACAGCCTGGTGCGCTCCGGCGCGGTCGATCTGGTGGTCATCGACTCGGTGGCCGCGCTCACGCCCAAGGCCGAAATCGAGGGCGAAATGGGCGACTCGCTGCCCGGCCTGCAGGCCCGCCTGATGAGCCAGGCGCTGCGCAAGCTCACCGCCACCATCAAGAAGACCAACTGCATGGTCATCTTCATCAACCAGATCCGCATGAAGATCGGCGTGATGTTCGGCAGCCCCGAAACCACCACCGGCGGCAACGCGCTCAAGTTCTACGCTTCGGTGCGCCTGGACATCCGCCGCACCGGCACCATCAAGAAGGGCGAGGAAGCCATCGGCAACGAGACCAAGGTCAAGGTGGTCAAGAACAAGGTGTCGCCCCCGTTCAAGACGGCCGAGTTCGACATCCTGTTCGGCGAAGGCATCAGCCGCGAAGGCGAGATCATCGACATGGGGGTGAACGCCCACATCCTCGACAAATCGGGTGCCTGGTACGCCTACAACGGTGAAAAAATTGGCCAGGGCCGCGACAACGCCCGCGAATTCCTGCGCGAAAACCCCTCGCTGGCATACGAAATCGAAAACAAGGTGCGCGAATCGCTGGGCATCCCGCTGCTGGCGCCCGCCACCGACACGCCACCCGTGCCGATGGAAGGCACGGCCCCCGACGTCAAACGCGGCCGCGGCAAGGCGGCGAAATCCGAGGCTTGAGTCCCGAATCCGGCCCCCGCCGCACGC
The DNA here is from genome assembly GCA_041739435.1 of Burkholderiaceae bacterium. Taxonomy (GTDB): domain Bacteria; phylum Pseudomonadota; class Gammaproteobacteria; order Burkholderiales; family Burkholderiaceae_C; genus PHCI01. The sequence continues at coordinate 441 of JBGSNW010000351.1, read as the reverse complement.
GGGCGGGCGCACGGTCGGCGTGGCAGGGTGTTTCAGCCATTTTATGAACAAAATTGGCCGTTAGCCCCCGTCAAATGGACATAGTTAGCTATTGTTTTAATTGCAATCCCAGGTTGTCAGGATGATCGGCCGCACCCCTCTGTCCCTCAAGGGCCGCGCCCTGCGGCTGCTCAGTGGGCGCGAGCATTCCCGTGCCGAACTGGAGCGCAAGCTCCGGGGCCACGAGGAAACGCCCGGCCAGCTGGCCCGCACGCTCGATGCGCTGCAGGCCAAGGGCTTCATCAGCGAGGCACGGGTGGTCGAATCGGTGGTTCACCGCCGGGCTGCCAAACTGGGCGCGGCGCGCATCCGTCAGGAACTGCAGGCCAAGGGCCTGGCGCCCGAGGCCGTGGCCGAGGCCGTGGCGTCCCTCAAGGACACCGAGCTGGCGCGGGCGCGCGA
>JBGSNW010000337.1:0-1835 GCA_041739435.1 Burkholderiaceae bacterium | reverse complement strand
GCCGTCGTCGGTCAGGGTCACCGCCGGCGTCAGCACGCCGATGCGCTGCAGGAAGGCCAGGTCGTCGGGGGTGAGCTGCGCGCGGACCCGCCCCGACTGGACCAGCGCCGCAAGGGTTGTCGCATCGACCACGAGGCTGTTGATGTGGCCGCTGTTGACCAGGCGTTGCAGCGCCACGTCGTCAAACACCTCGCGCCGGATGATGCCCGCCTCGATCAGGCGCAAGAACCCGTTGACGAACATCTCCGAGCACCCGTACAGGCCGTGGTCAAAACGCCCCAGTTCGCGTGTGCCGATCCCGTCCGGGCAGATGGACTCCAGGATGCGGCGGTATTCGGGGCCGTGCCGGTCGCGCACGATCAACGCCTGCGCGATGGCATCGCCCAGGGCGCCAATGCCGATCTGCAGCGTGCCGTTGTCGGCCACCAGGCTGGAGGCGTGCAGGCCGATGGCGTAGTCGGCCGTGCTGACCTTGCCGTTGGGCGGCGCAAACAGGGTGTGGGTGCCGGCCGGGTCGGTCACCACCAGGTCAAAAAATGACGGTGCCACCACGGCATGGTTGGGCATGAACGGCATCTGGTGGTTCACGACGCCCACCTTGAGCAATGGCCGGCCTTCGGCGGCGTAGCGCTCCACCACTTCGAAGGTCACGTCGGGGTTGCTGGAGAGTGACAGCGTCAGGTTGCCGTCCTGTTCGTGTGCCGCCACGGCCTGTGCAATGACGTTCATGCCCAACACCCCCATGTCGCGCGCAACAAAGGTGTAGTTGGTGGAGATGTAGGAACGCTGCGCCAGGCCGTTGCCCAGGTAGTCGCCGGTCTTCATGAAGAACTCGGCCACCTCGATGTGCGGGGGCAGGGTGCCGGCGCGCAGGTCCTTGACGTAGTCCAGGTCGGGGTAGTCCTTGAACACGCGCTCGACCAGGGGCTGCAAAAAATGCTGTTCGAGCTCGCTCTTGCCCACGGGCTTTTCCAGCGATAGCGCGGTGATGATCTTCAGGCGACGCGGATTCGGCGCGCCGCCTTGCGCCTTGATGCGCCGGTAAAGGGCGTTGACAAACGGGTTGGGCTTGCCGATGCCCAGCGGCAGGCCGAGCACGATGTCACCGTGGACCGCGTCCAGCACGATGTCCACGGCGGCGGCGATCTGGTCGGTGGTGATGGGTGGGGTCATGCGTCACCTTGTCGAGAGTTGCCGTCGGAGTGTCCGGCACCCTGCCCGAGGGCGTATTGATGTTGGTCAAGGATGACGTCCGACTGTGAGGTGGGTCGGCGCGCTCCCCGTTGCCATGTTCAGTTTGTTGCGGTTAAAAAATCCCGGATCGCCGACAGCGTCTGCTCGGGCGTTTCGTTCATCTGGTGGTGGCCGACCGGCAGCTGGGCCACCTGCACCGCCTTGCCATGGGCGCGGGCCTGTTCGATCAGCGTCTTCGCGGCCTTGGGCGGAGTCATCTGGTCTTGCGCGCCCAGCAAAAAAAGCACGGGGCTGGTCAGGGCCTGCACGGCCGCCTCGCCGCCCGCATAACTGTTGCAGGCCGTGAAGCCGCGGTGAAACACGTTGACCTTGGGGTTGCTGCGCAACACGCGGCGGTTCAGCGCGGTGTTGGCGCCGTGGACCCAGGTGCCCGGGCCGAGGGCCGAGGGCGGTGCGGCCAGCGTCGAGCGCGAGAACACGTTGATCATGCGAATGCCCGCCTCCGGGTCGTTCAGCGACGCGTCCAGCAGCACTTGCGACACTTTCATCGGGTAGGCAACGCCGACCAGCACCAGGCGCGTGACGCGGTCTTTGAGCGTGGCGGCGGCTTCCAGTGCAATGAGCGCCCCCCAGCTGTGGCC
>JBGSNW010000150.1:0-1669 GCA_041739435.1 Burkholderiaceae bacterium | reverse complement strand
GGCCTGGGCTGGTGGCCGGCACGCGCCTGACGCGGCGCCGGGCGGGTTGCCACCCAGGGTTGCCCCGTATCTCCCCAACCCCTGCGCCACTCTGCGCGCGTTCACCGGCAGGCACCACGGCGAAAGGGTCTTTTTGACGTTCACCCCTCGTCAAATGGCGCCAGATTGCTACGAATAACGCAGCAAATTCAGCCATCCAGTTACAACAAAACGCTCAACAGCGGCGCGTGTTCAGCCCTCTTTGCGCGATGGGCGGGTCGCCGACCGAAGCACCATTGCGCATCGCCTCACCGGTTGTGTTGATGTGTCACACACGTGCCACGTCAAGTTGTGGACCAGGGAGTCGATAAGCAGTAGACGGGTCATCACCGCTTTCATCGGGAGGGGGCCCGAAGTGTTTTTTTCCATCCACAGGAGAGCTTCAACATGAAAGCAATGAAACTGATGGCCGTCGTGGCGCTGGGCGCGCTGACGGCTTCCATGGCGCTGGCCGACAGCCGGGCCACCAAGGACGACGCGACCGCCATGGTCAAGAAGGGCGTGACCTTCATCAAGGCCAACGGCAAGGACAAGGGCTACACCGAAGTCACCACCAAGGGCGGCCAGTTCACCAAGGACGACCTCTACCTCGTGGTCTATGGCCTCGATGGCGTGGTGCGCGCCCACGGCGCCAACGAAAAGATGGTCGGCAAGAACCTGATCGAGCTCAAGGACGTGGACGGCAAGGCCTTCGTCAAGGAACGCGTGGAGCTGGCCCACGCCAAGGGCACGTTCTGGCAAGACTACAAGTTCACCAACCCGGTGACCAAGAAGATCGAGCCCAAGAGCATGTACTGCGAGAAGCTGGACGACACCGTCGTCTGCGGTGGCATCTACAAATAAAAAAACGACACGACTCAGGAGGTCGCAGGCGCGTCACACGGCCGCCTGCGATATGAATTTGCAGGAGGCGCCGCTCAAAAGGGCATGGCGGCACCCGACAGGAGGAATGATGAAACTCGCCACAAAATTGCTGATTGCGCCGGTCTTGACCGCGTTGCTGGTTTTTGGCGCCGGGCAGCTCAATGCCTGGCTGACCATGAACGAGGCCCAGACCAACCAGGAGTCGGCCAAGGACAAGTCGGACAACGTGCGCGTGCTGGGCAGTGTGCACGAGCAGCTGGGTTTCATTCACGCCCAGATGTACCGCACCATTGCGCTCATCAGCTCGCTGGACGACAAGGCCATCAAGGGCTTTCGCGATGACATCGCCACGCAGCTCGCGGGCATCAAGCGGCGGACCGGCAAGCTCATTGGTGGCGAGGGTTCCGATGCGGTGTTGCTGGACGCGGTGAAAAAAACCGCTGAATTGAGCGACAAGTACCTGGCCCAGACCGACATGGCCATCGACTTGTCGTCGGTCGACCCCAACACCGGCATCGCCGCCCTGCGCAGCGCGGATGAGTCCTTCGCCGCGCTCTCCAAAACCCTGAGTGATGCGGTGGACCACATGGACCGGCGCGCCACCGAAGAACTGCTGATCTCCAACCAGCACATCCGCAGGACCAACCTGCTGCTCGCGGCCCTGGCCCTGGCGGCGGCCGGTGTGGCCATCTTTCTGTCATGGCTGGCGCAGCGCCGGGTGGTGCGCGACCTGCACCGCGCCGTCAAGGTGGCTGGGGCCGTGTCC
>JBGSNW010000207.1:0-1731 GCA_041739435.1 Burkholderiaceae bacterium | reverse complement strand
GCCCGGTGATCCACCTGCCATGCCGAACGCGGCATGAACCCGCCCGTTGGACAGGATGCTGGCCGTCATGGGCTCCAGGAAACGCACCCGGCGCACACCGCCGTTGCCGCCGTGCCAGCGGCCCGCGCCACCCGAACCCGCACGGATTTCATAGCTCTCCAGCCGCACGGGAAAGCGGAACTCCAGCACCTCGGGGTCGGTCAGGCGCGAGTTGGTCATGTGCGTCTGCACCACGCTCGTGCCGTCAAAACCGCCGATCAGTTCACCCGTGGCGCTGAAGACGCCACCCGCGCCGCTGCCGCCCGAGATGGTCTCGTAATACTGGTGGCGCGCATTGCCGAAGGTGAAGTTGTTCACCGTGAGCTGGCTCGCGCCCATGATGCCCAAGGCGCCGATCAGGGCGTTGGTGATGCAGGTCGAGGTTTCCACGTTGCCCGCCACCACCGAGGCCGGCGGGTGCGGGTTGAGCATGGAGCCGTCGGGGATGATGACCTTGAGCGGCTTGAGGCAACCGGCGTTGAGCGGAATGTCGTCGTCCACCAGCATGCGAAACACATACAGCACCGCCGCCATGCACACGGCCGTGGGCGCATTGAAGTTGTTGGCCTGCTGCGGGCTGGTGCCGGTGAAGTCGATCTCGGCACTGCGGTTGGCGGCGTCCACGCGGATCGCCACCTGGATCCGCGCGCCGTTGTCCAGCGCCAGGTTGAAGTGGCCGTCTTTCAGGCGGGTGATGACGCGGCGCACCGACTCCTCGGCGTTGTCCTGCACATGGCCCATGTAGGCCTGCACCACGTCCAGGCCGAACTGCCCGACCATCTTGCGCAGCTCCTGCACGCCTTTTTCGTTGGCGGCGATTTGCGCCTTCAAATCGGCCATGTTCTGCTGCGGGTTGCGTGAAGGGTGTTCACCGCTTTGCAGCAACGCGATCATCTCGGCCTCGCGCAACACGCCCTGCGCCACCAGTTTGAAGTTGTTGATCTGCACGCCCTCTTCCTCGATGCGGGTGGAAAACGGCGGCATCGAACCCGGCGTGATGCCACCAATGTCGGCATGGTGGCCGCGTGAGCCCACGTAGAACGTGGGTTCTTCCGTTCGCACTGAGCTTGTCGAAGTGCCCGCGAGGTCTTCGGCAGGCCTAGACCGAACGGATGGGGTCAGGTACACGGGCGTGATCACCGTCACGTCGGGCAGGTGCGTGCCGCCGTGGTAGGGGTCGTTGAGCGCGTACACGTCGCCCGGCTGCATCGTCGCCGTGTTCTCGCGGATCACGGTCTTGATGCTCTCGCCCATGCTGCCCAGGTGCACCGGCATGTGGGGGGCATTGGCGATCAGGTTGCCCTGCGCATCGAACAGCGCGCACGAGAAATCAAGCCGCTCCTTGATGTTGACCGAGTAGGCCGTGTTCTGCAGCTGCAGGCCCATCTGTTCGGCGATGTTCATGAACAGGTTGTTGAACACCTCCAGCAGCACCGGGTCGGCCGTGGTGCCCGCCGCATAGGTGGCGGTGCGGGGCACGCGCCGGTCGAGCACCAGGTGATCGAGCGCCGTCAACTCGGCCTCCCAGCCGGGCTCGACCACGGTGGTGGCGTTCTTTTCGGCAATGATGGCGGGGCCGGGAATCACGTCGCCGGGGCGCAGGTCTTCGCGCACCACAAGTGCGGCCGCGTGCCACTGGCCGCCCGAGTACATGCGCACGGTTTCGCGGCGCGGCACTTCACGCGGCGCGTG
>JBGSNW010000145.1:0-8002 GCA_041739435.1 Burkholderiaceae bacterium | reverse complement strand
CCACCTGTGCGCCACCGCCATGACGCCGCGCGACTTCGGCCCGCCCACGCGCACGCCGCGCGAGCACTTTGATTTGCTTCTTGAAAAGGAGCAAACTATTGAGAATGGGCGGGGGGAAGAGGCCAAAAATGCTCTTGATTTGGGGGGCGGCATGGCGTTTCTGTTCGGCTCCGAGCGCTTTGGCATGGCCAACGAAGACGTGTACCGCTGCCATGTGGCGCTGAGCATTCCGACCAACCCGTCATTCAGTTCGCTGAACCTGGCGGCAGCGGTGCAGGTGGTGGCCTATGAATGGCGTCTGGCTCTGGGCGGTTTTACGGTGCAGCCGGCCACGGCCACGCCCAGGCTGGCCGATGCGCGCGCCGTGAGCGGCATGCTGGCGCACTGGGAAGAAGCGCTGGTGGCCATCGGCTTTCTCGACCCGGCCGCGCCCAAGAAGCTGATGCCACGCCTGAACCAGCTCTTCAACCGCGCCGCGCTGACGCCGGAAGAGATTCACATTCTCAGGGGCGTGGCCAAGGCCATGGGTGAAGCGGCCCAAGGCCCAAAACGCTAGGGGCCCGCTGCGTTCGCCCCCCGAGGTGGCACAGCGGTTTTATGCCAGTCCGGCGGCGACAGAGTTTTCGGGGTGTTTGGAGGCCCGAAGTCCGTGCCATACTTTGCTTCGTGTGGTCGGGTTTTCTTTCCATATCCGTGACGCCCTGTTCGCCCGGCAGCAGCAGCGAGGCGTTTGCCGATGCCCTCTGAAGTAAATTCGCGGCATCCCTGCTCCAAGGCTACCCATGCTCAAGTATCTACAGCTCACTAACGTAGGCCTGTCTCCCCGTGTGAAGGTGGAATGGGCTCCTCGCTTGAACCTGATTGCGGGTGACAACGGGCTCGGCAAGAGCTTTTTGCTCGACCTGGCTTGGTGGGCGCTTACGCGCACATGGGCTGGCGCGGCCGCGCTGCCCATGTCGCCTAAGAAGGCGTCGGTAGAGTTCGCCATCAAAGGAAAGACCACCGTGCCCAAGGTGATCAGTTCCACCTATTCCAAGGCCGATGGCAGCTGGCCGCTGCCCGCCGCCCGTCCGGTCATGCCCGGCATCGTGGTTTACATCCGAATTGATGGAGGTTTCTCTGTTTGGGACCCTGCACGCAACTATTGGCGCACGGACCCGGCCCGACCTGCGGCCTACCACTTCAAGGCCGATGAGGTGTGGAGCGGGCTAGAAGTCAATGGCCAACGGGTGTGCGAGGGACTGGAACGCGACTGGGTGAACTGGCAGGAAGGGCGCAAGCCTCAGTTTCGGGCGTTGGAAAAGGTGCTGGAGGTAATGTCGCCACCGCTGGAGCCTTTGCGCGCAGGCGCGCCACAGCGGGTGTTCATTGGCGAGGGACGTGACCGCCCGACGCTGCTGGTGGGTAACCAGACGGTACCGGTTGCCCTGGCTTCGGCAGGTGTACGGCGCGTGCTGGCGCTGGTTTACTTTCTGGTGTGGGCCTGGCACGAGCACGACGTGGCGGCCAAGCTGCTGGGCAAGAAGCCGGAAGACCGCTTTGTGATTTTATTTGACGAGCCCGAGACGCACCTGCACCCGCGCTGGCAGCGCACGATTTTGCCCAGCATGCTCAAGGCGATTGACGAACTGCGGGGATCGAAGGGCACGCCGCCCCAGGTGTTGGTGGCGACCCATGCGCCGCTGGTGGCGGCTTCTATTGAGCCGTTGTTTGACGCCGCGCTGGACGACCTGATTCACCTCTCTCTGGTCGGTGGTCAGGTACACCTAGAACAGGGCAACTGGGCCACCCAGGGCGATGTGACGAACTGGCTGGTGTCTGAGACGTTTGGCCTGGAGCAGGCCCGCTCGATAGAGGCCGAGCGGGCGATTGAGGCGGCTGAAGCTTTCATGCGAAACGAAAAGCCCTTGCCCGCCGCTCTCAGTTCCAAAAAGGCCATTCACGCTCAACTGCAAAAGCTGCTGCCCGCCGGTGACGAATTCTGGCCGCGCTGGCTCATTCACACCGGAGCTATTCTAGGCGCGAAGGGAGCGCGCGCGTGATCCGGGTGGCCAAGGTCAAGAAGCCAACCGCTTTTGATGAAAAGGTGAAGAAGCCCGGTGATGCGTGGCTCAAGGCGAACCCAGATGCAAAGCGGCCCAGGACTTTGTGGGAGCCTTACACCGCAACGTTGAGCATGGCCTATGGAGATCGGTGCGGATACGCCGCCATGCTGGACCCGACCGGTGGGTCTGTTGATCACTATCTGAGTTTCAAGAACCACCGATCGCTCGCCTACGAGTGGAGCAACTACCGGTTTGCATCCAATACTCTGAATTCGTCCAAGCGCAACGCTGACGACACCGTGCTCGACCCACAGGAAGTAAAGCCCGGTTGGTTCAAAATTTTGTTGCCTTCGCTGCAAATGGTGATGACGGACGCCGTGCCGAAGAGCCACAAGGCCAAAGCGGAATTCACCCTCAAACGACTCAAGCTGCGCGATGGTGAACGGATCATTCGTTGGCGCCGGTCTTGGTACTGCATGTACCAAGCCGGGGATTTGTCGCTTGCGGGATTGCGCGATGTGGCTCCATTGATCGCGGAAGCCGTGGACGCCCAAGCGGTTGCAGAAAGATAGGAACCACGTTTTTAAATTGCCGGGCGTATAGAAGGTTCCTTGGAACTTTAGTGTTTGGCTCCGAGCGCTTTGGCATGGTCAACGACGACGTGTACCGCTGCCATGTGGCGCTGAGCATTCCGAGCAACCCGTCGTTCGGCTCGCTGAACCTGGGCGCCGCGGTGCAGGTGGTGGCGTACGAGTGGCGCCTGGCGCTGGGTGGCTATGCGGTACAGCCGGCCACCGACGCGCCCAGGCTGGCCGACGCCCGGGCGGTTGGCGGCATGCTGGTGCACTGGGAAGAGGCGCTGGTGGCCATCGGTTTCCTGGACCCGGCCGCGCCCAAGAAGCTGATGCCGCGCCTGAACCAGCTGTTCAACCGCGCCGCCCTGACCCAGGAGGAGATTCACATCCTGCGGGGCGTGGCCAAGGCCATGGGCGAAGCAGCAAAAGGCGCAAAACGCTAGACTTGATTCATTTCCATATTGCCCAAAGCCATGTTCAGTCGCCTGCGATCCGACATCCAGTGCATCCTGGAGCGCGACCCCGCCGCGCGCAGCACCTGGGAGGTGTTGACCTGCTACCCGGGTCTGCACGCCATCGTGCTGCACCGGCTGGCCCATGCCTGCTGGACACACGGCTTCAAATGGCTGGGGCGTTTCGTCTCGCATGTGGGCCGCTGGCTCACCGGCATCGAGATCCATCCCGGTGCCGTCATCGGTGAGCGGGTTTTTTTCGACCACGCCATGGGCGTGGTGGTGGGCGAGACGGCCGAGATCGGCGACGGCTGCACCATTTACCAGGGTGTCACGCTGGGCGGCACCTCGCTCTACAAGGGCGTCAAGCGCCACCCCACGCTGGGCAAGGACGTGGTGGTGAGCGCGGGTGCCAAGGTGCTGGGCGGCTTTGTGGTGGGCGACGGCGCCAAGATCGGCAGCAACGCCGTGGTCATCAAGCCCGTGCCGGCCGGGGCCACGGCGGTGGGCATACCGGCGCGCATCATTCCGTCGCGCTCGGGTGACAGCCCCGACGTGACGCCCGCCAGCGCCAAGTTTTCGGCCTACGGCATCACCCAGGATGACGATCCCCTGTCGCTGGCCATGCGCGGCCTGATCGACAGTGCCGCGTCGCAGGAACACCAGATCACGCTGCTGTGGCAGGCGCTGGAAACCCTGGCCGCCGACCGCAAGAAGGGCGATTGTGTGCCCGACGACGCGGCCCGCACCGAATGCTTCGAGGCCGAGCGGCTCAATCAGTTGGTGGGGAAATAGAAAATTTCAGCCTCGGGCGGCCCGGTGGTAGAATGTGCAGATCGCGATTGCGACTTCAGCCGCTTCATTTTTCACTGTGAAGCCCGGCTCTCGGCAGGAGAGCCCCAAGTCAAGCCCTGCAGTCGCGTGGGGCGCGTCCATCGGGCGGCGCTGAAAAACCCCCTAACTCCCCTTGTCCTCTCAGGCGCTGCTGCTCAGCGCCATATGGTCACTGCCAGCTCGCTGGCAAGGCCTGAGCAGATCAAGCCGGGACCCTGGCATTTGGGCGTGCCACCTGTTCCTTTGCCGCAGCCGTGCTGCGGCCCTGTGTTCCCGTGATGACCAGTGATTTTCCATTGACCTTTTTTCCATTGATTTCAAACCAAAAAACCATTTCTGTCGGCAAATACCTTGTTTCCCCGTTGTCCCTGCGTCTGGACGACGGCCGCTACCGCGCGAGTGTCTCCATCCGCAGCGGCCGCGGCAGCGCCTCGACCGACCGCGTCATGCGCTTCACAGGCGATTTCGACACCGAAAACGCCGCCCAGTCGTATGCCAACGAACAGGGCCTGATCTGGGTTTCCCAGTCGGGCCAGCCCGCGCGCATGCTTTGATGCACCGCGTGAACCTCGACCCTTACACTCCACGAAAGCTGCCATGGCCAAAGAAGACCTGATCGAGATGAACGGCGTTGTCGCCGAAGTTCTGCCGGACTCGCGCTTTCGCGTGACGCTGGAAAACGGCCACTCGCTGATTGCCTACACGGCAGGGCGCATGCGCAAGCACCACATCCGCATCCTGGCGGGCGATCGCGTGCAGCTGGAACTGTCGCCCTACGACCTGACCAAGGGCCGCATCAATTTCCGCCACATCGAAGGCCGCGGCCCCGGCCCCAGTGCGGGCGCGGGTGCAGCCGCCCGGCGGCGCTGAAGTCTCCATTGATCCGCCTCCAATACTCGGTTGAACTCAACTACCAGGTGCAGGGCCCGGGGGCTGACTTCATTCTCATCATCCAGGCGGCCCAGACGCGGTACCAACACGTCGTGGACGAACAGTTGGGCATCGGGCAGACGCTGATGCCGCTGGCCTTCACCGATCCGGTCACGAAAACCCGTTACCTGCGGCTGCAGGCACCCGCCGGGCCGCTGCGGGTCAGCTACTTGGCCACGGTGGATCTGGCCCACCATCTTGTGCCGTCCCCGTTGGTGGGCGAGGTCAGCGTGGTTCAGCTGCCTGGCAACGTGCTGCCCTACCTGTATCCCAGCCGCTACTGCGAGTCCGACCGCCTGCTGGACTTTGCCAGGCAGCAGTTCGGGCACTTGCAGCAGGGTCATGGCCGGGCGTGCGCCATCCGCGACTGGGTGCAGCGCCACGTGGTGTTCAAGTCGAACACCTCCAACAGCAGTACCTCGGCCTGCGACACGCTGGCCAGCGGCCAGGGGGTGTGCCGCGATTTTGCACACCTGATGATTGCGCTGTGCCGTGCCGTCAACATTCCCGCGCGTTTTGCCACGGCGCTCGACTACGGGGCCGACCCGGCCCTCGGCCCGCCGGATTTCCATGCCTATGTGGAAGTCTTCCTGGGCAACCGGTGGTATTTGTTCGACTCCTCCGGCACCGCCATTCCCCTGGGCCTGGTGCGCATTGCCACCAGCCGCGATGCGGCCGACGCGGCGTTCGCCACGATCTTTGGCACGGTGTGGTCCGACGCACCCCGTGTCCACATTGAAGCGGTGGTGAATGCACAAGGCGAACTCGTGCTGCCGCGCCACGTTGCCGACGCGATTTCGACCGACGCGGACGGCACCTGAGGCCGTGTCCGGGAACCCGCGAACGGTGCATCCAAAAGGTGCATACTGAGAGCCCGAAGGAAGAGGGAAAACATGGAAGCGATGACGGTCTTCAAACACCAGAACTACGAACTGCAGTGCAGTGCCAAAGCCGTGGAGGGCGGAAAATTCGTGCCCATCCTGACCGTCTCCAAGCAGGTCTGGCCGACCCGGCCCCGCGAGATCGCGGTGGAGCGGGGCGACCATGCCACGCCCGAAGCCGCCATTGACGCCGCGCATGCGCAGGGCGTCGAATGGGTGTTCAACTTCGGGTAAATCGCCCGTCGGCCCGGGCCGCGGCGTCAGGCCCTGGCGCGAATCGCGTTTTTGGGCCGGAAGGCCTTGCAGACCTCGTCGCGGGTTTCCAGGTAGGGGCCGCCAATCAGGTCGATGCAGTACGGCACGGCCGCAAAAATACCGGGCACGGCCGCCACACCGTCGCCACCCTGAACGCCTTCGAGCGTTTCGGCGATCGACTTGGGCTGCCCGGGCAGGTTGATGATGAGCGTGTGGTCGCGCACCACCGCCACCTGGCGTGACAGGATGGCGGTGGGCACGAACTTCAGGCTGATTTGCCGCATCTGCTCACCAAAGCCCGGCATTTCCTTGTGCGCCACGGCCAGTGTGGCCTCGGGCGTCACGTCGCGCAGCGCCGGGCCGGTGCCGCCGGTGGTCAGCACCAGGGCGCAGCCGGCGTCCACCAGTTCAATGAGCGTGGCACTGATGCGCTCCTTTTCGTCGGGAATCAGGCGCGGCTCAAAGCTGAGCGGGTTGTGCAATGCACGGCCCAGCCATTCTTTCAGGGCGGGCAGGCCTTTGTCTTCATAGACGCCGGTGGAGGCGCGGTCGCTGATGGAGACGATGCCAATCTTGACGGGATCGAACATGGGGTTTGTTCCGGGAAAGTTCAGGGCGCCAGATCGGCATCGCCCCGGACGTGGGGTTCGGGCTCGGGAACGTCGTCGCCACCGGCCAGGTGGTCGCGCACGAGCTGGAAGATCTCGCGGTAGGCGCGGCTCTGGCGCGGTGCCAGGCCGCGGGATACGGCGTCTTTGTCCGCGGGCGGGGCGTCCTTGCGGGCCTGCCGGACCAGCGCGCGAAGCTGCTGCGTGTCGGTGGCGGGGAACTGGTGCACCCATTCACCGAACGCGTCTTCCTCGGCGATCAGCTTGTCGCGCCATTGTTCCGCCAGATGCAATGCGAGGGTTTCGCGCGCCGAACCGCCATGCTGTTCCTCGAGGGTCGTGCGGATTTTCGCCAGAGTTGCTTCGTCCAGCAGCCGCATGAGCTTGCCGACGAACTGCATCTGGCGCCGCTTGCCTTCAAAGTTGGTGATGCGTTTGGCCTCGGCCAGCGCGTCGGCCAGTTTCTCGGGCAGGGCCAGGCGCGTCATCAGCTCGGTGCGCAAGTCCAGCAGGGCCGTGCCCAGCCGTTGCAGCTCGGTGCTGTGGGCTTTCAGCTCGGTTTTGGAGGGCTCGTCGGTGCCTTTGAGCTCGCGTTTGAGCTCCAGATCGAGTTCGCTGCCTTCGGCAACAAACTCGCCACGGACGTAATAGCCTTTTTTGGGTTTGCGGGACATATGGGGTGATCGGGTGCGTTGGGCGCTCGCACGTGCAGCGCCAAGTATCATAGCCTCCGATATGAAGACCACCACACCCCGCGTTCCATCGGCCGAAACCGGCTTCTCCTACACCCGGCCATTTTTCGAGGATCTGGTTGACACGGCATTGGCGCATGCCAAAAAACTGGGCGCCACCGACGTCGGTGCCGAGGCCTCCGAGGGCTGCGGGCTGAGTGTTTCGGTACGCAAGGGCGAACTGGAAAACGTCGAGCGCAACCGCGACAAGTCGCTGGGTGTCACGGTGTATGTGGGGCACCGTCGCGGCAACGCCAGCACGTCGGATTTTTCCCGCACCGCGATCGAGCGGACCGTGCAGGCGGCCTTCGACATTGCGCGCTTCACCGCCGAAGACCCGGTGGCGGGCCTGCCCGATGCCGAAGACATCGCCACCACACAACCCGATCTGGACCTGTTCCACCCGTGGGCGTTGACGAGCGAGTTGGCCGCAAAAATTGCACTGGCGTGCGAAGCCGCGGCGCTCGCCACCGACCGCCGCATCACCAACAGCGAAGGCGCGGGCGTGTCGGCCCAGCAAAGCCATTTTTTCAGTGCCCACACCCGGGGCTTTCGCGGCGGTTACGCCAGTTCGCGCCACAGTCTGTCGGTGGCGCCCATTGCCGGCAAGGGCGCGGGCATGCAGCGCGACGCCTGGTACAGCTCGATGCGCTGTGCCGACGAGCTGGCCTCGCCCGAGGCCGTGGGGCGC